>NZ_SJFM01000019.1:0-89386 GCF_029478545.1 Vibrio sp. 1180_3 | reverse complement strand
ATCACGCTCAATGTCGTGCATCTGTTCGAGTTGCAGTTTCTGTTGAGGAGTCAGTGTGATTTTCATGGTTTGTAGCATGATCCTGATTCTATTGAAAATCAAGCATCTTCAATGATCACGGGTATAGGTGCATTGATGCCTAAAATGGAGAACCATCTCAATTTCCGGTTTTTTCTTTAAAAATTATTTAATTAACTAGAAAAATCTCTATCTGTGTATTTTACTTAAAATAGTGCAACCACGATTCACGGATGAGAAAAATGGCTAACAAAAAAAACATCGAAACAAACAAGAAAAGTAACGAGCTAGAACAAAAGAAAGCAACACAAAAAAAGAAGCTCAGACTGCATTCGCATCTAAAGGTTAATATCCCTCTTTTTCAATCACTCATTATGATATTGCCGTCATTGGCTAAACACGCATCTGCCGAGGGGGTAGACAATTACAGCAATGAGGCAAATCGAGCAACGGAAAATAGCGTGGCAGAAAAAGACGTCACCGATGACCATGGTAAAGCAAACTCATCGGCGGTTACTCATCAAGAGTCTCCAACGAGTGAAAACCACGTAGGATCAACCTTAAGTGTAAGTCATGCTCCCCATGGTTCGAATTCTCACTTGGTCCCTTCTCATCATTTGTCGACGTTTTCTCACCCGCAAGTCCATTACATTCCTTCGATATCGATGCCAACCATATCCTTAGAAAGTAACGGCCAGCCCACTCATTCAAATAATACGCCTCCGACAACTCCCGCTTCGCCAGTCACCTTTGTGTCAGAGGTAATAAAAGGTGCGTACGGAGAACTCCATGTTGATGCAAATGGTCAATACACATTTGTCCTGAACCCTAACTCTCCTCAATATATTCTGTTAAATCAGAACAAACATGGCACAGACCATTTTGTTTTAAACCTATCTGACGGTTCTAAGATTGTTGTTCAGATCCCAGTGACAGGTAAGCAAGACACGCCGACCATTTCTGGTGATTTAGCAGGTGTGGTAACGGAAGATCACAAAGTTGATTCACACGGTTTGCTACATGCGAACGGCAAAATTGATGTCATTGACCCTGACCAAAATGAAAGTTCGATGAAACCCGAAGTGCTCGCAGGTAAATATGGTTCACTATCCATAGACGCTGATGGACACTGGCAATATCACGTAGATAATTCTCTCTCTAATATTCAAGCGTTAACTTCTGCCACTTCGCTGCACGAAAGTTTCGTCATTCACACTCAAGATGGCACACCGCAAACACTCGATATGACCATTGGTGGCAACGATGATAATGCCGTTGTAACGGGTATCGATACAGGTGCGGTAACGGAAGAATCTCAGTTACAAACTATCGGTACGTTAACCGTTTCGGATACCGACGCAGGTGAAGCGCACTTCTCTAATACCGATATCGTTGGCACGTTAGGCACCCTACACCTCAAAGATAATGGTGATTGGACGTATGATTTAGATAACAGCAATCCTAAAGTTCAGGCACTTGCACAAGGGAAAACCGCCACCGATACCATCACCGTTCACTCTGCTGATGGTACGCCACACCAAATTACGATCACAGTAAACGGCACTAATGATAGCGCGGTTATTGCTGGCTCCAATTCAGGTGTAGTAACTGAAGAAACACAGCTTCAAACTACTGGTACGTTAACCGTTACGGATACCGATACAGGCGAAGCGCACTTCTCTGATACCGATATCGTTGGCACGTTAGGTACCCTACATTTAACCGACTCTGGTGATTGGACGTATGATTTAGATAACAGCAATCCTAAAGTTCAGGCACTTGCACAAGGGAAAACCGCCACCGATACCATCACCGTTCACTCTGCTGATGGTACGCCACACCAAATTACGATCACAGTAAACGGCACCAATGATAGCGCGGTTATTGCTGGCACTAATTCAGGTGCGGTAACGGAAGAATCTCAGTTACAAACTATCGGTACGTTAACCGTTACGGATACCGACGCAGGCGAAGCGCACTTCTCTGATACCGATATCGTTGGCACGTTAGGTACCCTACATTTAACCGACTCTGGTGATTGGACGTATGATTTAGATAACACTAACCCCAAAGTTCAAACACTCGCACAGGGGAAAACCGCCACCGACATCATCACGGTTCATTCAACCGATGGTACGCCACATCAAATTACGATCACAGTAAACGGCACCAATGATAGCGCGGTTATTGCTGGCACTAATTCAGGTGCGGTAACGGAAGAATCTCAGTTACAAACTATCGGTACGTTAACCGTTACGGATACCGACGCAGGTGAAGCGCACTTCTCTGATACCGATATTATTGGTTCATTAGGTACGCTTCACCTCAAAGATAATGGTGATTGGAGTTACGATTTAGATAATAGCAATCCTAAAGTTCAAGTACTCGCACAGGGCAAAACCGCCACCGATACCATCACGGTTCATTCAGCCGATGGTACGCCACATCAAATTACGATCACAGTAAACGGCACCAATGATAGCGCGGTTATTGCTGGCACTAATTCAGGTGCGGTAACGGAAGAAACACAGTTACAAACTACTGGTACGTTAACCGTTACGGATACCGACGCAGGTGAAGCGCACTTCTCTGATACCGATATTATTGGTTCATTAGGTACGCTTCACCTCAAAGATAATGGTGATTGGAGTTACGATTTAGATAACAGCAATCCTAAAGTTCAGGCACTTGCACAAGGGAAAACCGCCACCGATACCATCACTGTTCACTCGGCAGATGGCACGCCACATCAAGTCACGATTACCGTGAATGGTACTAATGACAGCGCATTGATTGCGGGTACTACTTCTGGCTCAGTAACGGAAGAGAGTAAGCTTCATGCTAGTGGCCAACTCTCCATTTCAGATTTAGACAGTGGGCAAGACCATTTCCAAAGCACCGATATTAAAGGGGCTTACGGTAGTCTGCATATCGATACCGATGGTCTCTGGACCTATGACCTAGACAACAGCACAGTGCAAGCACTGGGAGACGGAGATAAACTCAGTGAAACACTTACAGTAAACGCTGCCGACGGTACTCCACATGATATAAAAGTCTGGGTTTATGGTAGCAACGATGCCCCTGTTGTTAGCGCAGAAGTGGTATTAACAAATGGTACAGAAGATACTAGCATTCAGCTATCTACGGCAGAGTTACTCGCTAACGCAACGGATGTTGATCATAATGATTTAGGCCAATTAAGTATTGCCAATTTAGTCTCTAATCATGGCATCGTTATCGACAATAAAGATGGTACCTTCACCTTCACGCCAGAAAAAGACTACAACGGCGATGTACACTTCAGCTATGACGTTAAGGATGCACACGGTGGTGTGACCCACACCGGCGCAACCACCAACTTAGCTGCGGTTAACGACAACCCTGATGTGACGCCTTTAACAGACAGTGTCAGTGAGGGGGCCGATAATCATCACACCCTCAATCTGCTATTAGGTGCCACAGATAAAGAGGGCGACGCTTTAACCATCAGTCACCTTGAATATGCCATCGATGGTCAACCTCAGGCAGGGAAAATCCCCGCAGGTATCACCTTAGATGCTGATGGACATACATTGATTGTTGATGCCACTGATCCCGCATTTAATCATTTGGCAAATGGTCAGTCGCAACAAATCGCTATCACTTATCAAGTAGAAGATGGCCATGGTGGAAGTACGCAACAAACCGCCACGCTTACGATTGCCGGGACAGATGATAAAGCCACACTGGTTTCTAATGTCATTCAGCTTACAGAAACACAAGCGCTGGATAGTGAATTTAAATCCTATAGAGGCCTGCTTCAGCTAATTGACCCTGATAGTGGTGATAACACTCAGTTTGTTTTTAGCGGGAAGTATTTAGGTCAAGGTTTTGAGCCTGGTCACCTTGATGTTTGGCCTAATGGCACTTATCAATTCAGATTAGATGCTGGTACCAATCGTCATGCGGACGATCTCATTGGTAGCCTACATGCTGGCGAGTCGAAGGAGTTCCCCTACGAAGTCGAAACCAGTGATGGTCAGAAGCTCACCATTATGGTGAAAGTGACAGGCGAAGATAACCAAGCAAAAATTGTAGTGACGCCCTACTCCAGCCTCAATAATCATGTTTATGAAGATCACACTTCCTTCGGCAATACCACCCATCAGCTCAGCAGTGGTGGCACGTTACACGTGATTGACCCTGATCATGATCAAGCCGGTTTTATCGCACAAACCA
The DNA here is from genome assembly GCF_029478545.1 of Vibrio sp. 1180_3. Lineage (NCBI taxonomy): Bacteria > Pseudomonadati > Pseudomonadota > Gammaproteobacteria > Vibrionales > Vibrionaceae > Vibrio > Vibrio sp. 1180_3. Next base: position 85,147 of record NZ_SJFM01000019.1, on the reverse strand, counting down.
TCACCACCACCGAAGGTGGTCGGTTCAATATCAACGCACAGGGCCATTGGTCATACAACATTGATAATGATAAAGTCCAACATTTAGGCGCTGGGGAAAGCTTCCAGCAAACCTTTACCGTTGAATCTATTGATGGCAGTGCTAAAAAAGATATCACAGTGACCGTTCATGGCACCAATGATGTGCCCATAGTCGCCTCGGTGATTTCAGGTCAAACAGCGACAGAAGATGGGGCATTTGCCTTCTCCGTTCCTGCGGGCACGTTTGATGATATCGACGCGAAAGACTCACTCACACTGAGTGCAGGCTCATTGCCTGGCTGGTTAAGCTTCGATCCCACAACCGGCACTTTTACCGGCACACCGACGAACTCGGATGTCGGCACCACACAAGTGACGGTCACTGCGACTGACGCACATGGCGCGACCGTCAGCACGGCCTTTGATCTCGTCGTGAACAACACCAATGACGCACCGACCTTAAACCCGATTGCTTCTGTGAGTGTCGATGAAGACGGACAACAGGCGACAGGTCAGCTAAGCGCGACGGATCCCGATACAGGTGACAGTCTGACCTATAGCGTGGCCTCGCCGGTGGCTGGTTTAACCCTCAATGCCGACGGTTCCTATAGCTTTGATCCGTCCAATGCAGCCTATCAGTCACTGCCTGATGGTCAGACACAAACCGTGACTATCCCTGTCACGGTCACCGACTCGGCCGGCGCGACCGATACCCAGAAGCTGACGATCACGATGACCGGCACCAATGACGTCGCTCGTATTTCTGGGGTTGATACTGGGACTGCGACTGAAGACAGCGTCTCTCATGGTTCCAATAATTTGATTGTCAGTGGGCAGCTTCGCGTCGCAGATGTGGATTCTGGTGAGGGTATGTTTACAGTGACTGGTCAGTCTAATCATCAGGCAGGACTTCATGAGCGTGGCACACCGGTCGCAGGTGACCATGGTCTCGGGCAGTTTGTCGTACATGCGAACGGTACATGGACGTTTATTGCTGATAATACGAACTTAAAGATACAGGCATTGGCTGAACATCAGACCATTCAAGAAACCTTCACTGTGCATTCTAAAGACGGCACTGCGCATACCATCACTGTAGATATTGTGGGCACGGACGATAAACCTGTCGTCAGCGGAGCCGTTGACTTGGGTAGCACGGCAGAAGACACCACCAAACATTTTAGCGCGGCTGACTTATTGGCGAACACCACAGACGCAGATGGTGATGCCCTTTCCATCGTCGATGGTTCTGTAACCGCTGAGCATGGCACACTATCGGGCGATGCTGTGCATGGCTTTGTCTTCACCCCCGACGCTAACTATCATGGCACAGACATCGCTATTACGTTTACAGCCACTGACGGGCACTCAACAGTTGCTGGCACGGCGACACTTGATGTAACAGCAACCAACGATGCAACAAAGGTCGTAGCGACGAGCGCTAGCACCACAGAAGACACCGATATCGTCCTGACTAAATCGCAGCTTTTGGCTGGAGCGACCGACGTAGATGGCGACACCCTGGATATCAACAGCGTAACGGTTAATGGTGGCCACGGCACAGTAACTGATAATCACGATGGTACGTGGACGCTACATCCTGAAGAAAATTACAAGGGTGACATCACTTTAGGCTACAAGGTCAACGATGGCACCGCGGATGTCGATAATCACATGACCGTGGCGGTGACATCGGTTACCGACGCTGCGGATATAAACCTTTCTGTTGCACCGCCAAAAGGCTTTCAGACGGATTCTGCCCATCATCTTTCAATCGATGCGATACTTAATCCTGATGGCGGTGGTGACCACACAGCCAGAGACGACGGAAATTCGCTGACCTTTGAAATGGGGATCACGCTTGATAAGAGCGAGACGTACCACAATGGTGATGTGATTGCGCAGTACGGTGGGCATATTAGTAGTCCAGGTAAATTGGATTATGCTCAAATGCATTATTATTCGGATGGTTCGAGAATAGGGAACGGCGGAGTAACCCTTACAAACCCCCACAGTGTTACCGTCTGGATTTCGGGCATGGATCCTATTGAAACCCACATTGATATTACCGATGGCAAACTCCACCGATTAACGGTGGTTGTGGATGAAGGGCAAGGCAATAAAGCGCCCACCATGTCGATATTCGATAATGGTAAGCCTGTTGATTACCCTGATGGTTCAAACTCTGAAAGTATGCCAACGCATTATCTAGGCGACAGCGGTTCGAGTGAGCATTATTTAACAGCACCGAAAGCTGGCTTTACAATAACGGAAAATGGCTTTCTTGAGGCTTCAACTATCTCGATCCCTTACGGCGGTGGCCACGCGAATGTGCCCACGTCTCTTACCGAGCGTGCAGGCTCGACCGAGCTTGTTATCGGAACGGGTCGAAGCCCTATATCACTTGGAGATGGGCGTTATGCTACTGGATATGATCATGGCCATATTGTCTGGAGTCACGGTTCGAATCACGACGGCGGAAACGTACCTCCCATTACACCCATCGTCGCAACGATCGAACACGTAACGGTAGTAAAAGAAGCAGTTGCAGCGTCTCAGGTAGCTCAAGGGCCACTCGGTGAGCAGGGTCTAGATCCAAAACATGTGTTGATCGATCTAGGGGTGAACGGGGCAGGTATTGTTGACCATACCGGGCTCCACAGCACCGTAGTTCCTTCTGGGTCAGACCATTCGCACGTGATAAACACGGCAGGAATCAATGTTACCAATGACCCACACCACTTAGTCATCAATGCCGATGTGACACCACACGATAAAGACGATGCTCTTCAAGCTGTTCATCTGCACGGCTTGCCCGTTGGCTCAGTTGTCACTGATGGAGCGCATACGCACACCATCGATGCGACGGACCAAAAAGATGGCTTAGATATTTTGGGCTGGACACGAAGCTCTATCGAGGTTCGAATCCCGGCTGGTGTAAATCACAATGCTATTATCACCGTGGAGGCAACCACTCAAAATCCGGATGGAACCCACGCGCATAGCGCTTCATCTGCGCCGGTAATACTCGACCCTGCTCACGCGGGCGATGTGATTGTGTCTGCTCCGCCTATCAGCGGAATTGAGGATAAAGGACCCTACGATTTAAGTTTAACGGCTCTTGATCCCTCAGATCCCCACGCTGCTATAACTTTCGTTGTTTCAGGCTTACCAGCTGGCGCAACACTCAGCGCAGGTAGCTACGATACGCACACCAAAACCTGGACAATTTCACCAAGTGAGACGAATGGGTTGCAGATTACTCTGCCGAAGGACTTCTCTGGCAGTGTGACGCCCCACATTACAGCAACGTCGAGTGCCGGTCATAGTCACAGTGTTGACGTAGTCGGTAGCATTACGGACACCCCAGATACCGCGGTAATTTCAGGCACCGATAGCGCGAATATCACAGAAGATATTCACGTACAGTCGTCGGGTGTCATTATGACCAACCAGAATCAGCTCAATGTACAGGACCCAGACGCAGGTGAAGCCCTGTTTACGCCTACGGGCAGTCCATCGGGGTCGGGTAGCACAGCAACGGGTAGCTGGGTTGCAGGTGATAAGGGTATAGGGCAGTTCATTCTGCATGCTGACGGACGTTGGCTCTACAAGGTTGACAACGATAACACTCATATTAATAGTCTCGGCGATGGTGATACCTTTACCGAAACCTTAACCGTTCAAACTAAGGATGGTACAACACACCAACTAACGTCGACGATTCATGGTACTAACGACCAACCTGTCATTGATGCTACTTCAGCCGTTACTGCTATTGAAGGTGGCCATACTGCGCATAAAGGGCAAATCACAACAACAGATGTTGATACGGGTGATAGCGCTACTTACACGGTAATTACGCCAACAACGGGTCAGCATGTTCCAGGCTTTACACTTAATGCAGATGGTAGTTATGAGTTTGATGCCACCGATGCGGGTTACGATCATTTAGCATTAGGTAAAACTGAACAAGTAAGCGTTTCTGTAACGGTAACTGATGGCGCAGGCGCTACGGATCAAAAAGATTTAATCATTACAATCACTGGCACCAACGACAGACCAACGGTTGGTTCGTCACTTGCTCAGCATATTCATTCGATTGATGAAGATACAACACAACACTTTAGCGCTAAAGATTTTGGTTTTATCGATAAAGATCACGGCGACCAGCTTGACCATATAACGATTACCGCACTGCCAGATGCTTTTAAAGGGCAATTTGAGTATGACGGCCACCCTATCACTATTCCTTTGGATGTGTTGACGGCTGATATCAGTAAATTAACCTTTGTACCTGCTCAAGATTATAACGGCGGCGTGCAATTTGGCTTTACCGTAAATGATGGACATACCGATTCCTTTCCTAAAATAGGTAATTTCGAAATCATACCGGTCGATGATATTTCTACGGTTAGTGGTACTGATACGTTGTCAATGACAGAAGGGAGTGCCGCCAATACCCATGCAGACTTAACCGTCGCCAAAGGAGCATGGCTAGCGAATGTTGATGGCCATTTTGACTTCCCAGAGGTCGTAGCTAATGACCCTAATGCAGGGCGTTGGTATGCAATAACGGGGGCCGGTGTAGCGGGAGGCGCAGCCCATGGTATGAAAATTGAAACAACACAATGGGTCATGAACATGGGAGACCCAAATTACGGTCATAATGGCTATATGACATTTACCCGTAATACCAATAGTGCCACTGCTTCCTATAATGCAGTAGACCGTGTCGAGGGAGATTTACTCATTAATGACCCAGACACAGTACCAGCAACCTTTATTGATGTAACCGATAGTTTGGGTGATAACGGTTATGGCAATTTTTCAATGCATAATGGGCACTGGTCGTTTGTTGGTGGTGACAAAACCACTGCGCTAGCGGATGGCGAAAAAGCGACCGAGACCTTTACATTTAATACCTCCGATGGTGTGACACATCAGGTGACCGTTAACCTTACAGGTAGCGATACCAAGGCTGAGTTTAAAGGTGATATTTCTGCCAACCTCAAAGAGGGAGATATCGGTGATACGGTGTCTGCACATGGCACCCTTAATATTGTGGATGTTGATACAGGGCAAAATCCGATAATTGCAGATTTTCATGATAAAAATGGAGTCAATGGTTACGGACATTTTTCAATGGTCAATAATCAATGGACTTATGAGATTGATCAAACGACAGTTCAAAAGCTAAATGCGAGTGAATCAGTTCAGGATAAAATAACGGTGACCGCCAGTGATGGCACCACACAAGATATTGTCATTAGTATAAGAGGTACAAACGATGCTCCTGAAGTGACGGGCGCAGTGGCGAATACCGACGATAGCGAAGGTCATGCAATCGACATGACGCTCCCATCAAATTTATTTACCGATGTAGAGGGGGATAGCTTTACTTTAAGTTTAGCTGTTTCGCAACATACTGAGGAAGCAGTCAACCCTGATAGCGTCAACCCAGGTTGGCAAGGCAAAGATACAGCTTTAGGTATGCCTACTTGGCTTCATTTTGATGAGAAAACCGGTCGAATATGGGGGACACCTCCACATAGCGCAGACGGTGACTTAGATATCACGGTCACGGCAACGGATGCTAACGGTGCAAAAGGTACCTATGACTTTCATATCGCAGTTACTGATGTTGATGCAAAAGGCATTGCACACGCGAATGTAAATGAAGATGACAGAGCAACGGGTCAACATTCAGCGAATGGCCAGTTAGATGCGTATCATAATGGTCAACATATTATCTGGCATGAACAAGCTACAGGGCAAGATAGCACCCCTAATATGATTCAAGGTAAATATGGCCACTTGCAAATATCAACAGGTGGTACATGGATTTATTACCTTGATCATGATGGCGATCAACATTGGGCCAATAAAGATCTTAATGCCCTAAAAGCAGGTCAGGTAGAGCAGGAGCACTTCACTATCCATGGCTTACAGAATGGTAAAGAGGTCGCTACCGAACAAGTTATTATCGCGGTTACGGGTAAAAATGATGGTGCGACTATTAATGGTACTATGACAAGTAAAAGCGTAAGTACAATTACAGAAGATGCTGCGAAGGATACCTTAGCAGGCCACTTGAATTTAGTCGATGCCGATCATGGTGAAGATCAGTTCATACCAGATCCACACATTGCAGGAACTTATGGACATCTAGAATTAGCAGCCAATGGAGACTGGGTATATCATCTTGATAATAGTTTGGCGACTACAAACTCATTAAGCGCTGCGCAGGGTGGAACAGAAACCTTTACAATAAACTCACCAGATAATACTGCTTCTCATACAATAACAATTAATGTGAATGGGGTTGATGATCCATTAACTGCTGTTACGTCACCAGCCCCACCTCCGCCAGTACAACATGATGAACCTGACTTTAGTGCTGAAACGAGTGAAGATCTCTCTGTCACCCTTGATGATGTTGGTCTCGTTGTCCCCGATAGCCAACATCAAGCAGTAAATGATCACCCTGTTACTGGCGCAGCTGCTTATCTTGATGCATTGGGGATTACACCTGCAGCGCCTGTAGCAGATGCACCTGAACATCAACTACCTGCTGATATGGATATTGTGATGGCGGAAGCGAATCATGCTGCATTAGGGCATGATGATGTTTCACATATAGATTTATCGGACGCGCTTGAACACCAAGGACATGAACATGATACTAACCAACAGGATCACGATGACACGCAACATCATAATCAAGTCGATGATTTACCAGACATTGATCCCAATAGTTAGCTCATAAAATGGAATCACTAAAACCAAAAAAGGAACGCTATTGAGCGTTCCTTTTTATTTCTATTCTATTTTACATTTCAGTTATAAATTATAGTTATAACTTTAACTATAAAATAAACTAACGTTCCCCAAACGCGACACTCACATTGGTATAAATCGGTTTCCATAGGTACTGAAAAACCGATTTCTCACCCGTGGTAATGTCAACTTCACCGGTCATCCCCGGTAAAATAACAAACTGTTCAGGGTTATCTCTAAAATACGGCTTGTCTACCGACACGATCACCTCGTAGAAAATCTCGCCTCTTTCACTTTGGCTCGTCGTCGGCGAGATACTTTCAACTAACCCCTTCAATGCACCAAATCGGCTGTAGTCAAAGGCATCTACCTTGATACGGGTTGGCTGACCAACGCTCACAAAGCCGATATCTCGTGGAGATAAACGCGCTTTGAATGCGGCTTTTCCACCAACAGGGACAATTTCAACAACAGTACCTCCCGGTTGAATCACGCCACCATTTCTTGTGCTAGGAATACTTTGAACCAAGCCTTGCACTGGGGATTCCATAACCGTATTGACTAACTTAGCTTGACTGGATCGCACTCTTGCGTTCAATGCGGACAAGTCTGAAACCGCTTTGGAGCGTTGATCGCTCACTTCCACTTTAGCCTCAGCGAGTAACTGCTCTATTTTTTGATCATTACTTTCACCTTGACGAATCAACACGGATTTCTTGCCTCGTGCTTCTTCTATCTTTTGTTCGATGGAGGCTAGTTTCTGACGCATTTCGAGTACACGCAAACGGGATATATTTCCCGCTTTGAAACCTTTTTCAAGTATCACTAATTCTTGCTTAGTGGCGGTGAGTTCTTTTTCATAGCTGGGCAACGTCTTTTCAACACTTCTTAGCTGCTCTGATATTTGCTCGCTCTCTTTTTCCAGTACAATTCTTTTTTGGAAATACAAAGCTTTTTGGGCATTCAGCTGGGCTTTTTGTTGGCTGACAATCTCGGGGAAATCCACTTCAAACTCAGCAAAGTTTGGCTCTCGTTGCTCAAGCAGCGCATTCATTCGCTCAACACTCATCTGAAGCGTGACTTGTTGTGACTGCAACTCTTCGAGCGCCGTTTGTTGGAAGGTGGCATCAAACTCCACCAACGGCTGACCAACCTCCACCAACTGCCCCTCTTTCACAAGAATACGTTTCAATTTTCCGCCGATGTCGCTTTGCAGTACCTGCTTCTCTCCTTCAGGTATCACTGCACCTTTTGCTTTAGCAATTTCATCCACTTGAGTGACCAAAGACCAAGTGACAAATGCGATAACACACAATGCAACAGACCATGTCGCCAGCGCCAATGTACGAGCCGTATTTTGTGATTCAACAAGTTCACCATAGCGCTTGCCTGTCTCAATAGGTTGTTTAGCCATTAGTGACTCCTTGCATAAACTCTTGTTGGCCTGTCTGTTGATCAGCTTGGGGCTGTGCAGGTTCTATTGGCCCGGCATAAACCACTGCTCCTTCATTTAACACCACAACTTTATCAGCAAGCTTGATTAAATCCGGATCGTGGGATGTGTAAATCACGGTTGCTTTTCCTTTTTTCGACTGCACAAACTCACCAAATATACGTTTAGCATTTGGATAAGCATCAGGCACAGGATTATCCATTAAGAACATTGGGTAGTCATAAACCAGCGCTTTCGCGTCAATGAGGATCTGCGCGACGCTGCCAGACAGCATGTCAAAAAGGCTATCCGGTTGAATGCTACTGATCGACGTATCGAGCCCACCTGACAATGTCTCGAACCAACGCTTTCCGCCCACCATTTCAATCGCAGAGATCATTTTCTGGTCTTCAATTTTGTGCCCATCGTTTAACCACTCTCGTATACTTAATGTCAGTAAGTCTGGATAAGCAGCTCGAATGAAACACCAATGGCGATATAGCTGCGGGTCATATTGAGCAAGGTTAACCCGATTAAGCTCAACGATACCATTTTGAATAGGTTGTAATCCGGAGAAAACTTCTATCAGCGTTGACTTACCACTACCAGAAGGTCCTGTGATCGCTACAATTTCGCCGGCTTCAATGTCAAAACTCACACCACTCAATGCGGGGCGACTCTGCTTGGGATAACGCAGTGTCACTTGGTCTAATTTCAAGTTAGGGGCTGTCGACGGCAAGGGGTGATGCTGATAGCTAAATTCACGCTCAGACGGTTGAGACATAACACGATTCACCTGTAACTTGGATTGATTGAAGCTACTGAAACGCATCGAACTGTTCGCCAACGCTTGTGCTGGCCCCGTCACTTTGGATATCAACATCATGGATGCGATAAGACCACCTGGCGTCATAACCTCTTCAAAAATAAGGCCTATTCCTAACCCCATCACAGCGAGCGTCGACCCCACACCAATAAAATAGTACATGGAGGTGTATCGGCTCTGTAAAACCGACTGATTAAACGTCACGGTTGACGCAAGAAGGTTGGCCTTTTTAAAACGTTGAATCCAGTGCTCTGAGAATCCAGCACTGCGAATAAAGGCGAGTTTGGATGAAAGCTCATTGGTCATGTTTTGACGATTCGTACCAGCTACCGTCGATTGCATTGAGCGCTTGCTGCTCGAGCGTATCGAACGTTTTGCTAGCAAGTAATAAAGGATTAAAGAGACGACTGGAACCAGTACTAACCACCCACCTAACACACCTATCGCTAGTACAAAAATAAGAATGAATGGCAGATCAAACAGCGCATTTCCTAATGGCCCCGATAACACACCTGAAATACGCTCCGACAACATCACTTGGTTTTGCTGACTAGAAGAAGCTGTTTGCTGATTTTGAGCATAGCTATTACGAAGCAGACGCTGCACGAGGGATTGAGAGATTTCACGGCTTACTCGGTTCGAAACTGAAGCAAACACTCGGCTGCGCAATGTTCTTAACCACCCCATCATCACAAACAACAAAGCCGCACCAATGGCGATACCTTGCAGCTCATGTCCTGCATCACCACCAATCACATGGTCATAAATCGACATCGTGATGAAGGGGACGGCAAGTGCAAACAAGTTGGTGATAAAGCTGACCAACAACAATTTAGGAATGATGGGACGAAACGCATGTAACCTTTCGCCAACCCAATCAGGAGAGGCTTTCTCTAATGGCGGACCTTCGATAACGATGCAAAACTGCGGGACATCGGTGATGTCGTCATTGGCGTTAAAAGAAACAAATTGTTTGGATTCTAAATGACCAGAGACCAGCTCATTTTCACCAAGCACCAGTAAAACCAATTTATGCTCGCCAACTTCGTCTAGGTTGGCAACCAAGCGATATGGCAATGCAAGCCTATCGAACAAGGCAAACATATCGTCGATTGATTCAATCCCATTTTCATCGACCCATTGACGTGCAAACAACTGGATATTCGTATTCACTTCCAACTGTTTAAGGACAGAAAGGCTTTCATTTTCTAAATGATTCATCACCTCTTGTCGACCATTCGTATCTGCACGGTTGTTCGTACCTGAAGGGTTACCAGTATCTAAACGATTCATACAATAGCCTCCTGGTTGTTCTCACTGTCGACCGCAATAGTTCGACTTTCCACTGTAATGATTCGATTAGCCAATTCGCGAAGTTTAGAATGGTAGCTCACCATCAGTATCGTGCGTCCTGCCGTCACTTCTTCTTCCAGAACCTTAGCTAGGTTTCCGAGGGCATCTAAATCAAGCGAGGAATCTGGCCTTTCTAACATGATAATGGGTTTATCACTTGCCAGTTGAGTCGCGATATTGAGCATTTTCACGTTGCCCATACTCAGCAGAGACGCACTCGTATGGCCAATTTGTGTCTCTAGTCCATCGGGTAATCGAGTGATTTCCTTGGTTAAACCCAAACGCTTAGCATAGTCACTGGCGCTATGTGTTCTCTCAGGATCAAACCCGCACAAGTTGTCGAGAATAGTACCTGACACCAACTGCCCTTTAACACCGCAGTAGGCCGCAATGTTGGTTACGGATGCGATCGAAACGGTAACTCCGTTAATGGAGCACTCCCCCGCTTTTAGATCGTCAATACCTGCAATCGATGACAATAAATGACTGTTGGTGTGGCGATCCTCACTCTCTAGCAATACCAACTCGCCTTTATTCAATGTGACATCTGCATGAGCGAGTTCACCGTATCTTTCAACGGTCGCTTGCTTGATTTCCAACACCTCAAAGTCAGATAAGTGGCTCTCGGCTTGCTCAGAATCTGAAGAGTCCGATAGTGACAAGTCACTCAATTTTTCTATTGCCTGATTGGCACTGTGTATTGAATTAAGCTTGATTCGAACTCCCACTAAAGCACTTAACGGTGCAACCGCTCGGCCAGATAAAATAGAACATGCTGCCAGCCCACCTGTGGTTAACTGACCATCTAACACCCACAAGCTGCCCGTAATCACAAGTAAAACTGACGTCGCTAATGCGGCAAGTTGAATACACTCTTGAGCGAAGGCGTTCTGTTCTTCTTCTCTCGCTTTAGACTGAGAGCGAACATTATTGAGGGATTTAAACTGATTGAAGATTCGAGATTCAACGGCCTGGCGTTTGATTCCCTGAATGGTTTGGCTCAGTAAAATCAAGAACGCTTTGCGCTCCTGCTCATCTTGAGAAGCTTCTTCACTTAAGCTTTTTACGCGAATAGAAGATAACCAGACAATTCCGAGAGTAATAAGCCAAACTGCCAAAGGTATCGCCACTAACTCACCACCGATGTAAGCCACCAACCCCAAGAAGATCAATGCAAAAGGCAAATCAATAAAGCCGGCGATCACCCCACCGGAATACCAATCTTTAACTTTGGATACGGAGCCCAGCCCCTCTTCCACTCCGCCAACACCAATATGGCGAAGATGGCCAGAAGACGCGGTCGTCACCCTTTCAACCAAGGTTTGATAGGTCGCTTTCTCGGTGTTACTGGCCGCAGCAGACAAAAGCCAAGTTCGCACAAACCGGATTAATGCTTCCATAGCGACAGCCAACGTCGCACCCGCTAATAACAGAGTGGCAGTCCCGTAACTCTGGTTAGGTAAGATACGATCGTAAATTTGTAAAACCGTTAGCGGAACAGCGAGAGAAAGAAGATTTATGAGCAAAGAAGGCAGTAGGACTTTCCCCACCACCCCTTTGTTTTTCATTGAACTTACGGGCATATACAATCCTTATCCATGCTTATGAAATAATATTGGTACAGACTATTAGGTTATGCAAGGTAAAGGGCTGATTTAATTTGATTTTAAGACACTGGTAAAAACAATAATTTCTATCAAACCATATAACCTAAACTGCACGCTATCAGTGAGTAAGTTACAACAAGAAACATTTAACTTTAGGTCGTTCTGTTCAAATCAAGGTTTTTAATATTAGAACTTCGTTTAGATTAGAAAATGTATGTAAGACTCATATTAACAGATTGCGAATGAGCTTTGATCCTAAATGATATTGGGACTGGGCTAGCCACGGAAGCTAGCTCAATGGAGGCTTAGGATTGAAACCCTAAACCATTAAAGTAGTAATAAAAACCGTGTGGTTGAGATATGTACCTTTTAACATCAGGGTTATATTCGAGATGGAAACAAAAATCGAACTCTAAAACAGAGAGAGTGCGAACGACAGCATCATTTTTCAAGCTCATAAACTTGCAGATGTTGTGGACGTGAGAGGATTTTTTGGTTTGGTCGAACATAGTGCGCTTCACTTTTGTTGTAAACCTACAACAAAAAATAGACTATGCTGACTTATAGTGCGAATTTGCTAAATATTTTGCAATTTATGCTAAGTTATTTTGCAAACATCAGAAGGGTGGAAGCCCCAGCCACATCCCGGCACACAAGTCACTCGCTGCGGCTGCTTCCTTCCGGACCTGACCGAGTTCACGAGCTATTGTTGCGGGAGGACCAGGGCCTCCATAGATTTTTTATCTTGGCTTGAATCACCAAAGAGTGCGAGGATTATCAAGCATCACTCTGACTAATGCAAGCCGAAATCCTGACAGATTTCGTCATTTGGCTTTAAGTGACTACCATTTAAACAATTCGGGAGGCAAAAAGACATATTTACCCTTTATTAACGAGTTGATGTACCTATCACTTTTAGTTTTGGGGTAGATTTTGGCTCTGCATGCCGATGTTTTGCTTGGTACATCGCAATATCGGTTTCATGAAGTACATCTTGCAAACTCATGAAATGATCACGTTGGTTTGATACACCAATCGCCACATTCACTTCAATGCTTAAACCTCTCTTCTCATCAATAAATAGGAATGATTCTAACTGCTTTAGAATGGAAGAGAGCGAGTCATTATTATATTGGCCGATAAGGATAAACTCATCACCACCAATGCGATAGCTGCGACCGCGCCAGATATTATTGATACGACTGGCTAGTGATTTAAGAACTTCATCTCCCACTTCATGCCCATAATTGTCGTTAATCGGTTTAAAGTTGTTCACGTCTAAATAGATCAGTGTTACGTAGCTATTTAATCCTCCGGAGTAGCGGCTATACAGCGCTCGGCGGTTACGCAGTTTGGTTAAGTTATCCGTGTTTGATTGCGAATGAAGGTACAGAGCGACAATGGATAGAAAACCGAGCACCAACATAAACAACCATTGAGTTTGTCGTGAAAATGCTTGCTCTGCGGCCAGCGTAGCACGCCAGTCTGGTTGATAGTCATAGCTGTTAATGATTTTAGGGGTATCAATCATCTTAATAGCACGAGAAAACAGCGGAGCAAGCGAGGCTCCCATGCTATTTTTAGGAAAACCAATAGCAATATCAGAAGAATAAAAACTACCGATCAAAGTATCTTCGACCAAAGGTAATAAGTTATCCGCTTCACGCAGAACCTGGTTGAAGTTGGCTCGGCCTAAAACGACATAATCGACTTCTTTATTTAACAGCGCTTTGATCTGTTGATCTTGCGTTTGATAAACGTTTAATGTTTTATGCGGTAACATTCCGTTAAGTAGTTCTTCAAAAAAATCATCTTTAATCACACCTATACGCTCTACCACCAGTTCAGATACATTGCTATAGACATTGTCTTTGTAGTTTTCACGCTTGACCAAAATAGCCTCTGGTCGATAGTAACTATCGCTGAAGTAAATCAAACTTTTCCGTTGTTGAGAAATCGTGACCGGGGCAAGAATATCAATCTGTTTATCGAGCAAATCACCATACATGCTTTCCCATGTTTCATCAGCCGTACTAACTAATTGACACTTAAGCAGTAAGATATCACACGCTTGAAATACAATATCTGCACTGATCCCTTCGACCTCACCGTTACGTTGATATTGCGCAAATTGACTGACATTTTCTAACTTTATTTTTAATGGTCGCTGTACATTGAGCCCGCTGTCGATAACCGACTGACGCAATGCTTGTTTACGAATATCAAATTGGTACTTCTGTACCGACTCACGTAATAACTTTTGCACAGCAGCAGAATGTACATACGACTCAGTTTGCTTCAACAGCAGAGCATTGTGTTGTTTAGGTGTAATAATTGAAACGGGTTGAATAGGTAATTGATCATTAAGCAACTGTGCATCAAGACCTTCCATCAACATTGGTTTTAGCTGATTAATCGCATCAACTACACCATCCACTTTTGCCGCTTTGAGTAATGCTTTTGCTTCAATGGCACCATCATATTCAATTAATTCAATGTGAGGGTAATGATCGCGGATCAATGATCCATAAATAGTCCCTTTCGGCACGCCTACTGTTCTCATTTCATTCAACTTAACATTGATATGACTGAATACGTAAGTGTATTCAATATTGGTTGGGCTAGAAAAGTCGAATCGTTCGGCACGCTCATTGGTATAGGTAACGTTAGCGGCAAAATCACTTTCACCAGACTCAACCGATTTTAAAATCGCATCAAAACTGGGGTAATTGACATAGTCAATATCAAGATGGAATTGGTAAGCAACGGCATCAAACAAAACGCGAGTAACGACATCGTCAGCCTCTGTGGCAACGCGGTAAGTTTTATCAGTCACTATCGGGGCTGACACCGCGGTATTGGCCGCTAATATCGATCCGAGAAGACAAAGATGTAAAAAAACTTTAGCCATGACGTGTAACATTATTTTTATCTGTTTTTTTGATAAAAACATCATATACCAATGCCGTTGATATGCATAAGCATGAACTAACATTAATATCTATAATTTTGCACTAAATGTGATTGTGCATTCACTTTTATTCTATTTGCTCTTCTGTGCTTTTGAGCAAATAATCCGTCATCCATGCCGTACACAATAGGCAGATCCAAACGACAAACACCGAGCTAGGTACCTCGTTCGTTGGTGACACAACCAAAGTTGCAAAGCCGACAGTAGGCAGTGTCCAACACAGTAAAGGGTTCCAACTAAACGTGGTAAGTTTAGTTAAACTTTCCATCGATGCCATGATGCCAATGATGCTGAGTGCAACCAGCACCGCATAAGAAAAGTCCGCCATCCACAAGGGTAATAACAGACATAGAGCCCACCAGCGATGTTTATTTGAGGGTTTCCAATGTGAAGCTGCCCACCAGACCAGTATCACCGACAAGGTTTGAATGATGGTTAACCAACCAGTACCGCCCAGTTTTCCTGCCGACTGCGTAACAATAATACCCACTTGCAGAGTGACAACAATAAGCGCGCTGATTAATACAACTCCAAGCCGACTTCGCTTGGAAAATGCCACCATCAGCAATGGCAGCAGCACCCAAATACTAACGGATAAAGCAATCGGTTGATAAGACAACGTAAAGCCGTATATTGTCATCGCTGCAAGAAGCACTAAACCTGCCACTCCACCTTGTGGCAAAATCCACAAAGCAGGAATGACAACGGCCAAAACGGGAATGTCGCCGTCACTTAAACCGATGGCGCGCGCGCAAACTACAGCTAACGCTGTTGTGATCAGAAATTGAAATGTTGAAAATAGCATGCCCTCTCCTTATACCGTTCCTTGGTAACAATCGAACTAGGACATTATTAGTATGGACCAATTTTTAGCACAGATCTTTGCGGTGATTCACCAAATTCCAGAAGGAAGAGTAACAACCTATGGTGAAATTGCACATTTAGCAGGCTACCCCGGCTATGCTCGCCATGTCGGCAAGGCTTTAAGTCGCTTACCAGAAGGCAGTAAATTACCTTGGTATAGGGTTATTAATAGTAAAGGGGAAATATCCTTGAAAGGTGATGATTTGGAACGTCAAAAACAAAAGCTTATCGCAGAAGGGGTCGCGGTTACGGAAAGTGGTAAGGTTAAATTACGGCTCTACAAATGGCAGCCATAAATGCTGCCATTTATTATTCGTTAACCTTTTTTATTTGCTGCCGACACCAATCAAACGCAAATTGACATGTTTAGTGTTATTCTCATCAGTAATTACGGCATAATGTGTATCCGTGATAAAGCGAAGTTTTCCGTCAATTT
Source organism: Vibrio sp. 1180_3 (assembly GCF_029478545.1). Taxonomy (NCBI): domain Bacteria; kingdom Pseudomonadati; phylum Pseudomonadota; class Gammaproteobacteria; order Vibrionales; family Vibrionaceae; genus Vibrio; species Vibrio sp. 1180_3. The sequence continues at coordinate 68,858 of NZ_SJFM01000019.1, read as the reverse complement.
CAATACGAGCGCTTACGCTATAGGTATGACGTGCATCAATTTTTCTGCTGTCAAAAGCTAAATCAAATTCAAGCGGCACTTGCATACCATTGGTTTCAAAGCGGTGCTTAGCAATGATTTGGGCTGGTGCATCCGCTAATGACACATCTTGCAACGTCACGGTAACTAATGCGTGGTCCGGTAATGCGATTCGCTCACGATACGCTACCATTCCAGTGATAGTTTGGATTGGTTTCGCGGAAGATAGTTTTGGTGATGACTGACAACCAGCTAGAAACAAACCTAGAGCTGCTGATACGATAAACAACAATGCCTTTTTCATAAAACCTCACTTATTGTATTGAATTGTCGGTGAGTATAGGCATGGTTCACTTTTCTGTCATGTAAGCTTTTAGATATTGACAAAATAATGACTCAGTAAAAAATACAATAAAGATATTGATAATTAGGTGAGGATCTATGAGTAAGCCACTAAATGAACTATTAGATTTACTACAACTCGAAAAATTAGAAGAAGGGCTATATCGGGGTGAAAGTGAAAATTTAGGCTTGCCACAAGTTTATGGTGGGCAGGTCATTGGTCAGGCTCTCTCTGCCGCTCGTTACACCGTAGAGTCAGACCGAACCGTTCACTCGTTTCACAGTTATTTTCTCTACCCTGGTGATCCTGAAAAGCCAATTGTATACGATGTAGAGAATCTCAGAGATGGCCGTAGCTTTAGTACACGCCGAGTCAAAGCGATTCAAAATGGCCGCCCTATTTTTTATCTCACCGCTTCGTACCATGGTGAAGCCCCTGGATTTGAGCATCAAAACACCATGCCCGATATCCCAGGGCCGGAAAATTTTGCATCCGAATCAGAATTAGTCGAGCAAATCGCTCAATTTTTACCAGAGAAGATAAAGAAAATGTTCTGCGGTGAAAAAGCGATAGAAATACGCCCTGTCACTGTGATTAATCCATTGAAACCCAAAAAAGCAGAGCCAAAACAATACCTTTGGATTAGAGCCAATGGCGCATTGCCCGACAACCAATTGATCCACCAATACCTGATGGGTTATGCCTCAGACTGGGGATTTTTAGTGACTGCACTGCACCCGCATGAAGTCTCTTTGATGACACCTAATTTTCAGGTTGCGACCATCGATCATTCCATCTGGTTCCATCGCCCCTTCAAAATGGATGAGTGGTTGCTCTACGCTATAGAAAGCCCAACAGCCAGCAACACACGCGGCTTAGTTCGAGGGGAAATCTATAACCGTCAAGGTGACTTGGTCGCAACAGCCGTTCAAGAAGGTGTAATGCGCTTTACTAAATAACGACCCACCAAGGCTTTACCTTAACCTAGGGTAAAGCCTTGGTGTTTTGAGTAACCGGCTCCGCTCATAAAGGTAATTGAGTGGTATATTTCAACGACTCCATAGCAAATGTTGACGTAACATTACTGATACCTTCAACGCTATTGACCAGTTTTTTGTAAAACTGATCAAAACACTTCATGTCTTTTACCAGCACTTTCATCATGTAATCATATTCTCCGGCCATTCGATAAAATTCCATGATTTCTGGGTATTCCGAAACTGTCGCAACAAAACGGCTATACCATTCATGTGAATGGTCACTGGTTTTTATGAGTACAAACGCCGTAAAACTTAGGTCCAGCTTCTCAGGGTCTAACAACGCCACTTTCTTGGCGATCACACCGGATTCTTCTAATTTTTTCAATCGCTTCCAGCAAGGAGTTGTCGTCAGGTTTACCGCTTCAGCCAAATCATTGAGTGATAATGTACTGTTTTGTTGCAGTAATGAGAGAATCATCCTATCAATTTTATCGAGTTCCATATTTTTACCAAAAAGGAGGATTATTTTCTCCAAAAATACAAAACCACAGTCAAAATAGCAAAGTTTTTCTCCTCAACTAAGGGTAAATTACACTTATAATAACAACGGAGATAGACTCATGTGTACTGATCATCAGTGGATTAATAATGCAATAAAAAAAATAGAAGCTGACTATCAACGCTCAGCCGACACACACTTGATCAAATTAGATCTGCCTTGTGTCGATGGCATTGACATCTATTTGAAAGATGAAAGCACACACCCGACAGGCTCGTTAAAGCATCGTTTGGCGCGTTCTCTTTTCCTTTACGCTATTTGTAATGGCTGGGTTGGCCCTGAAACCACCATTATTGAATCATCATCTGGTAGCACTGCGGTTTCTGAAGCGTACTTCGCCCGCTTGCTTGGTTTGCCTTTTATCGCGGTGATGCCGAAATGTACGGCTCGCAAGAAAATTGAGCAGATTGAAATGTACGGTGGTCAGGCGCATCTTGTTGATCGTTCAGACCAAATTTATGCTGAATCTCACCGCTTAGCACAAGAGCTCAATGGTCACTATATGGACCAATTTACTTATGCAGAACGCGCAACAGACTGGCGTGGTAACAGCAACATTGCCGACAGCATTTTTAGCCAAATGAAAATGGAAGACCACCCCGTTCCTACTTGGATTGTCATGAGTCCTGGTACTGGTGGTACTTCAGCAACGATTGGTCGCTTTATCCGCTACCAAAAATACGACACAAAACTGTGTGTCGTTGATCCTGAAAACTCAGTATTTTACGACTACTTCCAAAGCCGTGATCCTAACCTTACTCTGGTCTGCGGCAGTAAAATTGAAGGGATTGGTCGCCCGCGTGTTGAACCTAGTTTTATTCCTGGCGTAGTCGATGATATGCGCAAAATCCCAGATGCAGCAAGCCTTGCAACCGCCTATTGGCTAGAAAAATTACTTGGAAGAAAAGCAGGCCCATCGACAGGCACTAACTTGTACGGTGTATTGCAACTCGCCAGTGAAATGAAACAACGCGGTGAGAAAGGGTCAATTGTGACACTATTGTGCGATAGCGGTGAACGCTATTTAGACACGTACTATAACCCAGAGTGGGTTGCCAGCAACATCAGTGATTTACAACCTTATTTAGATAAACTGAACCTGTTCGAGCAAACCGGTCATATAATCAATTAACTATTCTCAAATTCAAAAGCCTTTAAGCAAAACGCCCTCAGTGATGAGGGCGTTCTCGTTTATTTATTCTGTTTTGCTTCAAAAGCCGCAAGTTGCTCTGGAGTAGCCGGCGGTTGATGATTCTGCTTCCACTCATCATAAGTCATGCCATATACGCGCTCGCGGGCGTCATCGATATCCAGTTCAATCCCTTGGTTATCCGCTTCCGCTTTATACCATTTACTAAAGCAGTTACGACAAAAACCCGCAAGAATCATTAAATCTATATTTTGCACATCTTTATTATCATCTAAATGTGCTAGCAGGCGACGAAAAACCGCAGCATCTAGCTTATCTTGCTCTGCTTGTTCAAGGTTTTTGTATTTAAATTCAGCCACTTTATTTCCTTTTTATTTTTATTGAAGACAGACATGAGTATGTCTTAACTATCACCCCTTGCCAACGTCTTACAAGATTGTGGGAGATAAGAAAGACAAAACGCCCAAGAAGACTTGAGCGTTTAATATGATCATTAGATTAATGTATAACCTTAAATAACAGCGGTTAGCCTTGAATACCGACAATTAACCATGGCGCATTAGGCTGAGTGAGATCTCGTTCTAAATGCCACACATCTTCAATATCTTCTTCAATACCTTCTACAGCATCACGATAACGACCGCTAAACTGCAAGCTAAGCTGCGCTTTGTTAGCATCGTAGTCAGCACGAACGATTTCAGCATCAACGTACATCACATCGGTATGTTGTTCACCCTCTAACTTAGCACGCTCTTGCTTTAGGTCTTCAAACAAGCTTGGAGACACATACTCTTCAACCGTTTCAAGTTGGTTGTGGTTCCACGCACCTTGTAAAATACGGTAGTGCTCACGTGCACCATTTACAAAGGAGACTTTATCAAAACCAGCAGGATAGTTATGCGGGATATCACTGTGTGCATTGGCACCAAATCCACCCGTTGCTTGTGGTTGCTGTTCGAAGTTGTGAACGTTAGGTTGTTCAAATTGATGTTGATTGCTGTTCGCACCACCAAAAGCTGGCTGTTGTCGATTCATACTGCCTTGCTTGGCTCCAAGCATGCCGCGCATAAGCTTGAATAAGACAAACGCGATAAGGCCCATGATAAGAATATCCATAAACTGGATACCTTCAAACGCACCACCAAAGAAGGCAGCAAGAAGGCCGCCCGCTAACAAACCGCCAAGTAAGCCACCCATTAGACCTTTTTTGCTCGAACCAGCTTTACCTGTTTGATCTTGTTTAATTGTGTCATTTTTTGGTGTTTGTTGTTTTGGCGCGGGTGCCGTTTTAAAACTTTTACCAAATGACTTACCGCCACCAAATTTCTTTGCTTCGGCTATTGGAGTGACCGCAACAGCGACCATCAGTAGCGCAACAAGGGAAAAAAGACGTTTCATGTTTTTCCTTAGGGTTATTTTTATTGAGGCACCACCATCATAACCACTTCGGATATACAAGAAAACCTCTGCTTTAAGTGGACATGTATCAGAATATTGCAAATAAAGTGTGTATCAGTTGACGCTTATACACCACCTATCTAGAATATCGAACATTGTTCATTATTAAAACATAACCATGGCAAGACGAAACGATCACACCCGAGAAGAGCTGATTAAATTGACACTCAAGGTAGTAAAACGCTTTCTTGAGGACCATACCTATCATGAGTTAAGTTTACGCAAAATCGCCACCATGATTGGCTATGTACCAAGTACGTTAGTCAATGTGTTTGGTAACTACAATTTGCTGCTTTTGCATGCCGTAGCACAAACGCTTGATGAATTATCAGCGCAAGCTAAAAAAGCCGTCAATCAATGTGATGACCCAAGACAAGCGCTCTATCTGTTAGCCTACTGCTATCATGACTTTGCTTTGCAGCATCCTAATCGTTGGCAGCTTATTTTCGAACACAATATGAATGGCGAAGCCCTACCTGACTGGCAAGCTGAGCGTATAGATACCATGACAACCATGCTTGAAGGTTTGTTACAAATAATCGCACCCCAGCGCACCAAACAAGAAATTTTGCAAGCAAGTCGCGTATTATGGTCTGGCGTGCATGGTATTACCTTATTAAGTGTAGATGACAAGTTTTTCGCAGCCGAACCGATTGATGGTAAGAAGCTGATCGAAAACTTACTCTCCAATTATCTCACTAACTGGTAAAAATAAGGAATGGCAATGCCTCAGCATCAACCCTCGCTGCTTACTCAACGACGTTTTCTACCTTACTTTATCACCCAGTTTTTTGGGGCTTTTAACGATAATATTTTCAAAAATGTACTGCTGCTTTTCGTCGCTTTTGCCGGTGCAAATGTTTTACCTATATCAAGCAACCTTTTTATAAACCTCGCTGCTGGGTTATTCATTCTGCCTTTCTTCCTCTTTTCAGCCTCTGCGGGTGTGCTTGCAGACAAGTACGAGAAATCCGCCTTTATTCGTAAAGTCAAACTGGCCGAAATTGGCATTATGTGCCTTGGGGCAATAGGCTTTATTACTGAAAGTTACTCTATTTTACTGTTGTTACTCTTTTTAATGGGCACGCAATCGGCATTTTTTGGCCCAGTCAAATACGCGTTACTCCCTCAACAGCTTAAATCTGAAGAGCTGGTTCCTGGCAATGCGTTGGTAGAAACGGGAACTTTTCTGGCGATTTTATTAGGTACGTTAGGTGCTGGGTTAATTGCGTCAGCAGAAAATGCAAAATACGTTGCCGCTGCGGCGGTTGTCGTGTTCGCTATTGTGGGTTACTTAGCCAGTCGCCATATCCCTAATGCTCCTGCTTGCGCACCTGATTTGAAGTTTCGTTGGCAGCCAATCAAACAAACCAAGCAAACCATTGCCATAGCAAAAAGTGATCGCACAATTTTTCAATCGATAATGGCCATCAGCTGGTTTTGGTTTTTGGGCGCTGCCTATTTAACTCAATTTCCTAATTTCACTCACCATTATTTAAATGGTAACGAAAGCGCTGTCTCCTTTTTGCTGGCGCTCTTTTCGATTGGAATTGCCACCGGTTCAATGACATGCGATAGGCTCTCTAACCATCGCATCGAAGTCGGTATCATTCCTATTGGTAGTTTTGGTATTACTATTTTTGGTTATTTGATGGCACAAGCGGTTCCTGATAACTTGCCGATATTTACCGACTTTAATAGCTTTTTAAGCTACCAACCACTGTGGCCATTATTCTTCTATTTGCTGATGATTGGTGTCTCTGGTGGTATCTTTATTGTGCCTTTATACGCCTTAATGCAGCAACAAGCTAAAGTGACACAGCGAGCACAAGTGATTGCCGCACTCAATATTTATAATTCACTATTTATGGTCGGTAGTGCCATTTTAGGTATTGTTTGTTTAACTATACTGGAACTATCCATCCCTCAATTGTTTGTTATTTTAGCGTTACTCAATCTATGCGTTACGCTCTATTTGTGCTTACAGGTACCCATTTTTTTAGTTCGTTTTTTGGTGTGGATTTTGACTCACACTATGTACCGAGTGAACCATAAAAACCTGCATCATCTCCCCGAAAAAGGCGGAGCATTGATCGTATGTAACCATGTCAGCTATATGGATGCATTACTACTCAGCGCCGTATGCCCACGATTAATCCGATTTGTGATGGAAGAAGATTATGCAAACTTGCCGACTTTACGCCGATTCCTAAAGCGTGCTGGCGTTATTCCTATTTCGGCAAGTAACAGAAGCTCTATTCGTCGCGCTTTTAGTGAGGTAGAACAAGCATTAGCCGAAGGTCATATCGTGTGTATTTTCCCTGAAGGACAATTAACTGCCGATGGTAAAATCCATGAATTTATGCGCGGAATGGATATCATCTTAAAACGCAGCCCCGTCCCTGTCATACCGATGGCTTTAAAAGGGCTATGGGGCAGCTACTTTAGCCGAGTAAAAGGGCAAGCGTGTCGTGGCTTACCGACTCGATTCTGGTCTCGTCTCGAAATAGAAGCCGGAGAACCTGTTGCTCCGTTACAAGCCACAACGCAAGTGATGCAAGAAAAAGTCATTCAACTACGTGGAGACTGGCGTTAACACGCTTACGAATTGCGCTTTGTCTTTGCGTAATACTCTACTCTCATTGCCATCATTTTGAACTGGCGTTCAATAAAACTGAACGCCAGTTCAAAACATCGAAACTACAACCGCGTGTGTATCCTATACAATGACACTCTTCTTATCTTTCGATTAATACGATGAACATCTCTTTTAAGCACATTGCATTTTTACTGGCCACTATTGCTTGTTTAACACCTTACATCACCTCTCCTACCGCTTTGGTAATTGGCTTTTTTATGGTGAGTGTAGGTTTAGTGCCAGGCAATCTACCGATTGCCAAAATGACTAAGAAATTGCTCGCCTATTCAATCGTCGGCTTGGGGTTTGGTATACCTTTGCAAGAAGCGTTAACGGTGACCAGCAATGGGATAGGACTTATTATTGCTTCGATTACAGCCACGTTATGTATAGGTTGGATATTAACTAAACGGCTAGGATTGGCACGAAAAACTGGCTATCTTATTGCTTCAGGCACCGCAATTTGTGGTGGTAGCGCCATTGCTGCGGTCGCCCCAGCCATCAATGCTGACGATGATGAAATCGGTTTAGCGCTGGCCACCGTTTTTGTCTTAAACTCGGTTGCTCTGTTTATATTTCCACTCATTGGCCACGCTTTGCAGCTCGATCAACACACTTTTGGTACTTGGGCAGCCATCGCTATCCATGACACCTCTTCTGTTGTCGGTGCAGCTTCTGCTTATGGCGAAGAAGCACTTAAAACCGCGACAACACTAAAACTCGCGCGAGCCTTGTGGATAGTACCTGTTGCTTTAATCAGTGCGATGATTTTTCGCAGCCAATCCAAGAAAGTCACTATCCCTTACTTCATTGTCTTTTATTGCATCGCAATTTTAGTCAGTGATTTTTTTCCGCAGTTTGATGCGATATATAACGCAATCTTTACTGTGGCGAAAAAAGCACTCGTCGTTTGTCTATTTTTGATTGGTTGTGGTATTTCAGTAGAAAAAATTAAAGCATCAGGACCGAAACCCCTGATTCTTGGCATCACCCTATGGTTTGCTATTTCAGTTTCATCATTGGCGTGGTTAATGTTCACTTAATACCGAAATGGGGAAATAGAACAACGATGTACCAGGTGATATTGAGAAAGGAAAAGCCTAAAAATCTTCAGCTTTGAAAGTGGCTTGCTGAGACTTATCGATTCGATATTTAAACAACCAAGCGACAATAGCAACAAAAGCAAATAACTCTGCAACTGAGCGAATCACGCCCTCACTGCTTATCGATATTCCAACAAGTAGCGCGATGATGATGATAAATACGCCTTTCATTATTTCTCGCTATTCCAAACTCTGCTTTTTAATAACTTCATTATGAGGTTGAGTTATAAGCTTGAGAAATTCAGTTTTGGACTATCTAATAACTAAGGCGTGTTGTACTCGTGAGGTGAGTGCGAGTTAATCCGCGATTCGGTACTGGGGTTGGTGGTTGGACAACCACGCTTTAAGCGCACTACGAGAGACTTTGATGCCTGAGTCTGTCAATGCTTCTGGCATCAAAAAATAAGCCACTGGCCATTTAAACTTATCTAATTTACCCGTCAACCACAGCTCTATTTCTTGCTGATTAAGTGGTAAATTCCCACGTACCACGGCAATCGCTCGGCAGCCGAATTCAGCATCTTTAACCGCTACAACCATCGCTTGTTCAATATCAGGGTGGCGATTGAGCACCGCTTCAATTTCTTCACAGTGAATATTCTCTCCGCCGGAAATAAATTGGTTATCGGCTCGTCCGATAATACGCAGTTCATCACCTAACCATTCGCCGAGATCTTTACTGTCAAACCACCCCATAGCATCGACAAAAGGAATAACAATCCCCTGGCGATAGTAACCACTGGCCAGAGTATCACCACCAATCCATATACGCTTTTGCTCTACTTTCAACTGGCGATTCGGTAATAAATAACCCGCACTATTTTGAGTATCTACCCGCTTGGCGGTGACTGTCGACGCAGCTTCGGTCATGCCATAACCTAACCAAGTTTCAATACCAAGTTGTGCCGCTTGTTGGCTAAGACTATGTGGAATATGACTACCACCGAGCAAAACATGAGTTAAAGTAAGTGCCTTCCCGCTTTCAAGCAGACGTTTTAATTGCGTAGCAACCAAAGAAGCATGAGTGACTTGCTGGATATCTTGACTCAATTCTCCACACCCAACTTTTAAACACGCCCCAGCACTAAGCCAGCGGTAGATAATTGCCAAGCCAGAAACATGATACATAGGCAAACTCAATAGCCATGTATCCTGCTCTGTATAGGAAAAGTGCGCCAATAACCCAGTTGCAGAAGCAAAATGCTGTGCAGAAGTATGGACGACCGCTTTGGGCTCCCCCGTTGAACCGGAAGTAAACACGATCGAGCTCAATTGCTTTGCATCAAAACCTTCCGCAATGGGAGTGCTACTGGCTAGTATCTGGCTATCATCAATCTTAACGATCACTGTTTTTGGTGTTAATGCAGCGATTTCAGCAATGCTCAACGCCGCACCACACCCGAGCCACAACCACGCGCTTTGATCGGGCTTATATAGGGTCTTCAGCTTTTTTTGAAGCAGTTCGTAAGGCTGCGGCATGGTTATCGCGCAGATCACGCCAAGTTTAAGGCTCGCCAAATACAAAAACAGCAATTCAGGGCTATTTTTACCCACCAACGTTAATACGTCATTGGCTTTAAGCCCTTGCTGCCTAAGCACATCAGCATAGCTATTCACTAACTGTGTTAACGCTGACCACGTGTAATCACCTGATGGGGTAATTAAAGCCAGTGAATTGGCCGCCTGTTGCGCTTTCTGCTCCCAAGGGAGAGAAGAGAATGTGTGCCGAGCTTGTCGCATTATGACTGCCAAACAATGCACTGGTCAGTCAAAGATTGCAGTGGTAAATCGCACCCCGGCCAACTCACTTCTAATTGGGCTTTAAATAAACCAATGGTGTCTAGCCCTGGCACTTCGTCAGGCAATTGCCACTGTGCCAAACGGGCTAATTGGCACAGTCCCAAACTGGATTCAATGCTTGAACTTATCACCGCCTGAATGCCCATCGCTTTGGCTTTTTCAATCAAGGCCACGCAACGCGCAACAGAACCAATCAATGTCGGTTTAATCACAATGGCTTTTGCACCCGTTAAATCTTCTAAACGAAAATCATCTCGACGCACGGCATGTTGTAGTGTTTCGTCCCATGCAATGGCGATACCACTATTGATCGCAAACGCGAGACTGTGACTTGGCGACTGACATGGCTCTTCTAAAAAAGCAATGCGTTGACGTACCGAAGGAGAAACATACTTGGCAAACTGTTCCGCTTTAGCTGGCGTCCAAGCGCGATTCGCATCCAGACGAAGTTGTAAATCAGGCATCGATTCTAAAAATAGGTTCACTAGCATCCCATCACGGATCGCCTCATAAAGACCCACTTTTACTTTCGCCACTTTCTTACCCGGCATGGCATTTAATAATGGGATCAACTCATCAGGGTCACCAGTGCATAACGGTGCTGCGTGATAGTTACCCATTGGTGGCAATTCACCATTCAGCTCAAGCTCTGCCATCGAGAGGCCAAAGGCAACCGAAGGGAAAAGATCATCATAGGCAATTTGCTCACCACCAACCCAAAGCTCAAGTTGTTGCGCGGCTTGCTGTTGTGCTTCTTCGGCTGACTCCACACTAAAACCGATCAGCGGTGCAACTTCACCTAAGCCTTTATTTTCGCCTTCGCACAACTCAATTATGAAGCCTTCGCGCTCCACCAGCTTTTGATCACGAAGAATTACGCCGCTATCCATCGGTAGACAGTAACGATATAGTTTGGCACTGCGCATAAATTTCATCTCTTTCTTAATGACGTTCTCTAGAGAGTAATAAATCTTCTCTAGCTATACTTTTCCTACTTGAAGTTGTTTGGGTATATCAATGTACCGTGAATAAAAACAGCCATCAAAGGCGATAAGAGATGCTTAGTACTACCAATAAGCACCTCCAATATAACCAGAAACGACTGATGAGATTCAATTAAGGGTTGCGAGGAAATTTATTAAACTCTGGGCGTCTTTTTTCATTAAACGCATTACGACCTTCTTGGCCTTCTTCTGTCATATAGAACATCATGGTTGCGTTACCCGCCAGTTCTTGTAGACCGGCTTGACCATCACAGTCAGCATTTAATGCTGCTTTCAGACAGCGCAGCGCCATAGGGCTATGCTGGAGAACTTCACGACACCAACGTACCGTCTCTTTTTCTAGCTCATCAACCGCAACGACGGTATTCACTAAGCCCATATCCAACGCTTCTTTCGCGTCATAAAAACGGCATAAGAACCAAATTTCACGCGCTTTTTTCTGACCAACGATACGGGCCATGTAAGAAGCCCCCCAACCGCCGTCAAATGACCCCACTTTTGGACCTGTTTGACCAAACTGTGCGTTTTCAGCCGCGATGGTTAAGTCACACATCATGTGTAATACATGACCACCACCTACTGCCCACCCAGCAACAGAAGCAATGACAGGTTTTGGACAAGTGCGAATTTGGCGTTGGAAATCAAGTACATTAAGGTGGTGCGTACCTGAATCGTCACGGTAGCCGCCGTAATCACCACGAATTTTTTGATCTCCCCCAGAGCAGAAAGCATCTTCGCCCAAACCAGTAAGAATGATCACACCAACTTGTTCGTCATAGCGTGCGTCCGCCAGCGCATTGATCATCTCTTTTACAGTTTGAGGGCGAAATGCATTGCGCACTTGTGGACGAGCGATGGTGATTTTTGCGATGCCATCTGGGGATTTGTGATAGTGAATATCTTCATATGCTGCGCCGCAGTCATTCCACACAACGGGCGCGTACAATTCTTCTTCAGTAATACCAACAGTTTTAGCCATGATGATTTTCCATTGTTGTTCTAAATTCGATGCTTATTTAGCATCGACGTATAAATTCTCGAATAATTTCAGCAAAAGCCTGTGGCTGCTCTTGGTGAACATTATGCCCAGCGTCTGACACAGGGTAATACAATAAGCCACTTTGCTTTGCCAATCGGGTAAACTTGGTGTCGTTGTCGCCACAGACATAGCACATTGGTATCTGTGACGACTTTAACTTATCAAGTAAATAAGGCTGTTTGGCAAGCGAGGTAGAAACTAGCGTCTGAGCAACCGCAGCGCCAAGGTTAGCACTACGTTTTGTGATTAAGGTTTGTCTTTGCTCATGATTTAATGAAGAAAATACCGCTTGCTGATACCAATCGCCCAACACTTGTTCAATTGGCTCACTTTTGAAGCGTTCTGACCAAGCCATGTCACTGACAAGTCGCTCACTTCTGAGTGCGTCATTCTGTAAACCAAAATTACCGCCTTCGATCACGACACCTTGAATATTAAATGTATTGAAACATTGCATCGCAACACCATACATCACCATTCGTCCGCCTAAAGAATAGCCGATCAGAACAATAGGAGTATTCGGCGCTATGTGCCGATTAATGATATTAGAAATGTGATTACAGTCAGCTTCAAAGCCACCGCTTGGGCTTGATTGGCTTATGCCATGCCCAGGTAGGTCAATCGTCACACAACGATAGTCTGTGAGGTAATGAATACTCTCTAGCCAATCATCACCACACCCCAATAAACCATGAACAAACACCAACACGGGTTCGCTGTTGATCGCTATTGGCTGTTGACGTCGACTAGCTGGCATCAATTTGCTGAGTAAATTGTTTAAGTTGAGTTGAAGCTTGCTCAGGAGGTGTGATCACTTCAACGATTAATGTTCCTTGTCCCTGCTGTAAGTGCTCACTCACGGCAGATTGATACGCGGAGAATGTTTGAGGACGAACATAGGACAAACCAAATTGCTTGGCCGCAAACTTAAACTGATAGCCATGAGGCATTTGATAAAGCGCTGACTTTTGAGCGGCAGGTACTGGCAATAAATCAAAAATCGCCCCGCCATCGTTATTGGTGACCACAATCACTAATGGCGCACAAGTATGAGTGACTAGTGCAAGAGAGTTGAGATCATATAACAAGGCGGTATCACCGATAAGCATAAGCATCGGCTGTTGGTTAATGCGTTGCACACCAGCCATGGTTGCCACTAAGCCATCAATGCCAGAAGCACCTCGGTTGGAATAGACATGGCGATTGTCGAGCGTAGCAAACATATCAACTAGGCGCACAATTAGGCTGTTACCAAGAAAAAGATCAGCATTTTGGCTACGCTCAGCAAGATCCAACGCAACCGCAATTTCACTTAATGACTCATCACCACACAAATGCAGTTGTGCCAGTTGCTCAAGCTCGCTAGCTTTGCTTTTTAATTGGTCAGCCCAACCTGCCTGAGTCGCACCTAATGCCGTCCACTTGCTAATGTGCGTTTCGACCCACTGTTCAATATCAGCAACAAAGTGCCATTGAGGTAAGTGGGAAGGGTTATTACGCTCAGCTTGAGATGAAACATATATATACTGCGCTGCGCGCTGCGTAACCTGTTCACTTAACCATTGATGAAGCCTTTTCGACACTAAACGAGATCCAAATTGAACAATCACCTCACATTCGCTGAGCTGCTCTTTCGCTACGCTATTTTGCAGCCATAAATCAAAATGTGCCCAGTCGCTGTTCACCCCAGATTGTGGATCACACAATACTGGCCAACCGAGTTTATTTGCAAACTGCTTGGCTTTCTTTGCGTTTGCTAGGTTCAATGAACCAATAATGACTAAACCTTTTTTATTAAATAGCTCACCACAATCCATGCTTTCAGTGCACCATTGCCCAAAGCTTGAACTGTATGGCTGAGAGCTTGACTGCCATGAATCGATAGATGCTAGATAGCCAGCAAACTGGGTTTTATCCCCTTGCGAATATAAAGGTTCGGGAAATGGGCAGTTAATGTGTACCGTTCCACCTTGTCGAGCTTGGTTTGCCATCATTTCATCAAGGCTAGTAAGCAGCCAGGTTAATGGTACTGCGGTATTTGGGCTCGGTAAGTTAAGGGGTTGAGTCACATGTGAAGAATAGATGCCAACTTGATTGATGGCTTGATTGGCACCACACCCTACTAACTCAAGTGGGCGATCTGCGCTTAAAACCACCAATTTTTCGCCGGTGAGTTTAGATTCAGCAATCGCTGGCAACAGATTAGCCACCGCGGTGCCAGAGGTCACGATTACCGCGACTGGCTTTTGACTTGCCTTGGCTAATCCCAAAGCTAAAAAGCCTAAACCACGTTCATCAAAATGCGTATGCAGTGTGAGTTTTTGATTGGCATCCGCTTCAAGGGTCAAAGGAGTCGAGCGCGAACCCGGTGCAATACAAACCTCTTCAACATCCAAGCGTGTCAGCTCTTCAAGAAGGGTCTGGCTCCAAATTCGATTCAATACTGCTTGATCTTGTTTCATGATGCGACTCCTAGTGGCAAGTGGTCACTAATCAAACTCAACAATGTTGACATCTTTTTATCTAGTTCTTGCCATTCATATTCCGCTACTGAACCGGGGACAATCCCAGCCCCAGCAAATAGCTGCACTTGTTTATCCACTAATAACGCACTGCGAATGGCCACACAAAACTCCGCTTTTTGATGGCTGATATAGCCTACCGAACCTGCATACCACCCACGAGCAAAAGGTTCACGGGCGAGAATGAAATCCATCGCCTCTTTGCGCGGTAAACCTGCAACCGCAGCCGTAGGTTGCAATGCACTGAGCAGTTGCACACCATTAATGCCTTTTTTAAGCTGAGCATGGATACTACGTTTTAAATGCTGCACTTTACGTAACCGCACTAAGCGCGCTTCCTGTTCTACCTCAACACATTCAGAATGTGGCGTTAAACGCTCAACAATATCATCCACCACATATTGGTTCTCATTGAGATTTTTACTATCTTGAGAGAGCCAATTTGCCAATTCCATATCTTGGCTCGCATTCATGCCACGACCAATGGTTCCAGCCAGAGCTTCCGTATAAAGCTCATTTCCTTGACGCGCATACAAACGCTCAGGGGTTGAGCCCATAAAGCTGTGTTTTTGGTCCAGTGCTAACAAAAAATGAAAACTGTGATGGTTTTGCGTAGAGCTAGCTTTCAACAATTGCGCAGCACTGAGTGGCGAATCTAAATTCAGTGTTGTTTTTCTTGCTAGCACCACTTTCTTAAATGCATTTGCCTCAATCCCATCAAGTACCTGATCGACAAGCTGCTGCCATTGATTCTCATTTGGCTCATGCTTTATGCATTCAATATGTGAAGAGATTGAACGTAATGTGCTTACATCCATTTGTAGTTTATTCAGCGCCGCTAAAGTACGGTGGCGTTCTGCGGTCACGTTAACAGCAATTGACCATTGTTCATCAAACCGAATCAATTCAATTTGTGGCAGAAAAAAGAATGACGACATGCAACGCCTGTTTTTATCGGTATTACCATCAAACGAACGACCACCCCAGACACGTTGCTCAGCACCTAAAATAGTATAAGCAGGTTCTGGTTCAGAGAACGTATACAACTGACCTAATGCGACCACTTCTTCACGCGTGTCACGTGATTGCCAGTAAAACTTAGGGAAAATTGGTTGGGCTTCAAGCCAATCAATAGACGCGAAAAGTGGAGCTTCTTGCAAATTTTGTACAAAACGAACGTCATCATCCTTCGCGTCGTTTATTTGCTCTATCAACAGAGCAATGGCTTGATGAAAATGCGACAAATCGACCTCGTAAATATTGAGAGACGGGCTTTACTGATGGCTACTCTATTTAGACAGGCAACGTAAATCAAGGTTGCCTCCCATCTTTTGCAAATTCCTGTGATAAAGAGCTAGGCTATCACTTCCGAAAAAGCACCCTATTGTAGATTTTTATTCTATCAAAAATCAATTTGGTGTATTTTAATAAAGAAATCATTTAATTTTCAGGAATCACACAATGCAAAATATCGGGATGTCGTCAAAACTCGATAATGTCTGCTACGACATTAGGGGACCTGTACTCAAACATGCTAAGCGCATGGAAGAAGAGGGGCATAAAATACTGAAGCTAAATATCGGTAACCCCGCCCCATTTGGCTTTGACGCCCCAGACGAAATCCTTGTTGATGTGATCCGTAACCTACCAACATCTCAAGGTTATTGTGACTCGAAAGGTATCTATTCGGCACGTAAAGCCGTAGTGCAACATTACCAGAAAAAAGGCTTACGCAGCTTAGATGTCGAAGACGTTTATATTGGTAATGGCGCCTCTGAACTTATCGTGATGGCAATGCAAGCCTTGCTCAATAATGGCGATGAAATGCTGGTTCCAGCACCTGATTACCCACTATGGACGGCTTCTGTCGCACTTTCTGGTGGTAAAGCGGTACATTACCTATGTGATGAAGAAGCCGATTGGTATCCTGACCTTGACGACATCAAAAACAAAATCACGCCTAAAACGCGTGGCATTGTGTTGATCAACCCGAACAACCCAACTGGTGCAGTTTATAGCCGCGACTTTTTACTAGAAATTATCGAAATTGCTCGTAAACATAAGCTGATTATCTTCGCTGATGAAATCTACGATAAAATTCTCTATGACGGTGCGACTCACACGCCGATTTCGACACTGGCTGATGATGTCTTAATGCTCACCTTTAATGGTCTATCGAAAGCTTATCGAGTATGTGGTTTCCGCGGTGGATGGATGTTCATCACCGGACCAAAACATATCGCTAAAGGCTATGTAGCTGGCTTGGAAATGCTTGCGTCAATGCGCTTGTGCGCCAACGTGCCGATGCAACATGCCATCCAAACGGCACTAGGTGGCTATCAAAGTATCAATGAGTTGATTTTACCGGGTGGACGCTTGCTCGAACAGCGTGATCGGGCTTGGGAATTGATCAACCAAATCCCTGGCGTTTCCTGCGTGAAACCGAAAGGAGCAATGTATCTGTTCCCGAAAATCGACACCAAGATGTACAGCATTAAAGATGACCAAAAAATGGTCCTCGATTTTCTAAAACAGGAAAAGGTTCTGCTTGTGCAAGGCACGGGCTTTAACTGGCCAAAACCGGACCATTTCCGTATCGTAACATTGCCACACATTGAAGATTTAGAAATTGCTATTGGTCGGTTTGAACGTTTCTTATCAACCTACAGCCAGTAGAATTTTAACGTAAAGTTTCATATGCTAAACGGGCGCACTTTCCTAAACGGAAAGAGCGCCCGTTTTCTTTTCCACTCAAAGCAAGGATGTTTATTGCGATGAAAGAGAGTCATTTTTTTGCCCATCTCGCTCGAATGCAGCTAATTCAACGTTGGCCTTTAATGCGTTCGGTTTCCAGTGAAAATATTTCAGAACATAGCCTACAAGTTGCTTTTGTCGCTCACGCATTAGCGGTGATCAAAAACAAAAAATTCGGTGGAAAGGTGAACCCTGAACGGATTGCAATTTTGGGGATGTATCATGATACCAGCGAAGTATTAACTGGCGATTTACCAACACCAGTCAAATACTACAACCCAGATATAGCCAAAGAGTATAAAAAGATTGAAGCAGCTGCTGAGCAAAAACTGCTTTCTATGCTTCCTGAGGAACTGCAAGAAGACTTCGCACCCTATCTGGTGACGCAAGCAGCACATCCTGAAGATGCCGCTATAGTGAAACAAGCTGACTCTATCTGCGCCTATCTCAAGTGCTTAGAAGAGCTGAGTGCTGGAAACCACGAGTATGCTCTCGCGAAAAAGCGCCTTGATATTACACTTAAAGAGCGGCGCACACCTGAAATGGAGTATTTCCTGAATACCTTTGCCCCAAGTTTTGAATTAACGCTAGACGAAATCAGCTAATTAGCGATAAGTTACCAGTTAAGTATTTAAAAGTTAGCAATGTATTGCAGGAGATGGTATGGAAATTTCCATTAGCCCTAAATGGCTTGAGCGCAAAGATGATGAGCATAAAATTCGTCGAGATGATCACCGCAGCCCATACCAACGTGATCGCGCGCGTATTCTGCACTCAGCTGCCTTTCGCCGCTTGCAAGCAAAAACTCAGGTACACGGTACCAGCCTTAATGATTTCCACCGCACTCGTTTAACACATTCACTGGAAGCGGCTCAATTAGGTACTGGTATTGTTGCTCAGATAAAGCTAAAACAACCAGAATTTCGCGATCTATTGCCTTCAGATAGTTTAATCGACTCATTGTGCTTGGCGCATGATATTGGCCACCCCCCTTACGGGCACGGAGGCGAAGTCGCTTTGAACTACATGATGCGTGAACATGGCGGTTTTGAAGGCAATGCCCAAACCTTTCGCATTGTGACAAGCCTTGAACCCTACACCGAACACCATGGCATGAATCTTTCTCGGCGAACGGCGTTAGGACTACTAAAATATCCCGCTTTACTTAGCCAAACTCGAGCTGAAAAACTTCCCGAGGCGGTCTCACATCAACGTCAACTCAAAGCAAAAGATTGGTCTCCTGCCAAGGGTATTTATGATTGCGACCAATCGATTTTGACTTGGGTTTTTGAACCGTTATCAGCACAAGATAAAGACTTATTAAGCCAAATGCGTGACCTACCAGCAACGCCTTATCAGCACAAAAAGACGCGCTTTAAATCACTCGATTGCTCCATAATGGAGCTAGCGGATGACATTGCCTATGGGGTGCATGACTTGGAAGATGCTATCGTACTTGGCATGGTCACACGCCAGCAGTGGCAAGAGGCGGCAGCCTCTCAATTAGCCGAATGTGGCGATGCTTGGTTTGAAGAACACATTGCTTCAATCAGTGAAATGTTATTTGCTGGCAAACACTATCGCCGCAAAGATGCTATCGGTGGCATGGTCAACGCTTTACTCACTAGCATTAATGTTAAACCAGTGGACGCTCCGTTTCACAATGAACTCCTCGCTTTTAATGCCTTTCTCGAACCCAATATGGCTAATGCGCTTGAAGTTTTGAAGAATTTCGTTAGCCAATACGTCATTCAAATTCCACAAGTTCAACGTGTGGAATACAAAGGACAACAGATCATCATGGATCTATTCGAGGCGCTCAGTGCTGACCCTGAACGGCTACTGCCAGAAACAACTCGCGGTAAATGGCAACAAGCAGAAGATGGCTCTGGAGATGGAATGCGGGTGATATGCGATTACATTTCTGCCATGACCGATGGCTATGCACAAAGAATGCATCAACAATTGTTCTCAGCGCATCACCACTGCTGATGTGCCGCGCAAAGACTATTTATTTGGACAAATAGTTACGCTCAAATACGCCCGGGGGCATCTGGGCAATTTGAAACTCTATCATCTGTTCAAAAGCTGTCATTAGTGGTTGAAAATTTCGCGTTGGCTCAAGCAGCGATAAAATATGATATCCCGCTTCAACCGTCGATAAACTGTTTTCACTCGGCGCTTTACGAATACGGTAATTACCGACGAGGTCTTTAGGTAAATGTACACTTGGCAACGCGTGCAAGTTGCCGGAAAGTTGCCACATTTTATATGCTTTCTTCCATGTACCATCGAGTAAAATGATACGAATTTTTTTGGCTGGAGATAACGTCGACAGCTCAGATGCACAGCGAGAAACATCACTGGGATACAGCACATAGTGAGCGACATCAGGCTCAGAAAGTAGCGCATTGAGCTGCGCATGTTGGCTGAAATCTTCTCCTACCAAACGCATACTGTTCGCCAAAGATAAATCCAAAATACGCGCAGTTCCCATCGGGCGATGTTCTTCTGTCGGATGTTGAAGGATGATAAGCTCTACCGACGATGCAAGCGGTACAATAGATGCACAAATACACGCCTTAAGCGATTTACCACATTGAGAACAATAACGAGACATAACGTGAACCACTTCCGCCTGAATTTTCTAAAAATGAGTATCATAAAAAAAAGCTATTTAACGCTAATGACCATCAGTTTGATTTGCTTCGTTTTGCAATTTGAACCCCTTGCTACATTCAGCGAATGGAACTTATCCGCAATCAAAACGGGTCAATGGTGGCGAATCCTAACAGGAAATTTTACTCATACCAACTTTGCACATCTTGGCATGAACCTCGCTGGACTGTGGGTCATCCATTTTGTGTTTCAACCTAGCAATAAAAGATTGCTACTTAGCCTTCTTATGACCAGCTTTACGGTTGGCGTTAGCCTTTTTTTTAGTAGTATGCAGATTTACGTCGGTTTGTCTGGTGCTCTACACGGGGTGTTTGCCTATTTGGCTCTACAA
The DNA here is from genome assembly GCF_029478545.1 of Vibrio sp. 1180_3. NCBI lineage: Bacteria > Pseudomonadati > Pseudomonadota > Gammaproteobacteria > Vibrionales > Vibrionaceae > Vibrio > Vibrio sp. 1180_3. Next base: position 48,480 of record NZ_SJFM01000019.1, on the reverse strand, counting down.
GAAGCGTTACAAGGACGGCGTAGCAGTTGGCTTTTAGTGGTAGGTGTTATCGTTAAAGTCGTCTGGGAACAAGTGTTTGGAGCCTCAGTCAGTACCAGTGAACTGATCAATGCGCGCGTGGCCATTGAAGCACACTTAGCAGGTATGCTGGCAGGATTTATCATCGGGCTGTGTGAATGGTTAAGGTCAAAAAAAGCGGAGAAATAACACGCTTCCCCGCTTAATGATTCTTTTGCTTATTCTCTTTCAATTGAAATGCAACGCACTTCAACCAAAAAAACAGCGCAGATTAAACTATCGGACGTTGGCCACGGCTAATTAGCTTCATCAACACGTTATCAGCGGCTTCACCTGCCACACCGGCCAATTTATCGGCCAGTTTTTTCTTTTGCACGTAATGAATAGCCAATACCGTTTTGTCTTTGCACGCTTCAACCACTAAATCATCAGAGGTTTTAATTTCATCGACCAAACCTAACGCTTTCGCTTGCGTACCAAACCAGTGCTCACCTGTCGCCACTTTTTCAAGATCAAGCGCTGGGCGATGCTCACGAATAAAGTCCTTAAACAGTTCATGCGTTTCTTCCAGTTCTTGCTTGAACTTTTCGCGCGCTTTATCGCTATTTTCGCCAAACATGGTCAAGGTACGTTTGTATTCACCTGCAGTTAACTGCTCATACTCGATGTCATGCTTTTTAAGCAGTTTGTTAAAGTTTGGTAGCTGCGCAATCACACCGATAGAACCCACAATAGCAAACGGTGCTGACACAATTTTATCAGCAATACACGCCATCATGTAGCCGCCACTGGCCGCCACTTTGTCAACGGCAATCGTCAATGGTAAGCCAGCAGCTTTAAGGCGATCCAATTGCGAAGAAGCCAAACCATAACCATGAACCATACCACCACCCGTTTCCAAGCGTAGCAGTACTTCATCACCTTCTCGAGCAACAGCCAGTACGGCCGTTACTTCTTCACGTAAGGAGGCGACTTCTTTGGCATCAATACTGCCGTTAAAATCTAATACGAAGAGATGCGGTTCGCGTTTAGTATCTAGCTCGCCATCTTTTGCCGCCTGTTTGATCGCCTTATCACGCGCTTTTGTTTTCTCTTTCTCGCTTTTTTTCTCAGCTTTATCTCGTGCTTTTATAAATGCATCATCATGTAAATGGTGCTCAAGCTGTTCGACGATATCTTTATGGCGATCAGTCAAATTCACCACTTCCAATTCACCTTTTATCGCACTGTTTTTTCCACCCACGGATTTCACAATGACTAACAATACAACGAGAGCGACGACGACAGTCGCAATCTTGGCCAAAAACAGGCCGTAGTCCAACAAAAATTCCACAGTCATAATCCTCTTAATGTGCGAATTGGTGTATTGTACCCACCTTGTCACAAAGACTTAAAGTAAATCATAAGAATAAGGAAGCACAACGTGGATTATTCAGTTTCTGCAGATGCCCTCAAGGATAAAGTCATTCTAATTACTGGTTCTGGTGATGGCATTGGCAAACAAGCCGCCATTAGCTATGCCGCACACGGCGCGACCGTTATTTTATTGGGCCGCACAGTAAAGAAATTGGAACAGACTTACGATGAAATCGAAGCCGCTGGTTACCCACTACCAGCTATTGTTCCACTAGATATGAAAGGTGCCACAAAGCAGCACTACCTTGATATGGTTGATACGATTGAGGAACAATTTGGTCGTTTAGATGGCGTACTACACAATGCTGGTATGCTGGGCGTAATAAGCCCATTTGATCAAATTGGCGAAGACTCATACGATGACGTGATGCAAGTGAATGTCAAAGCTCAGTTTTTACTCACTCAAGCCGTACTGCCACTGCTGCATAAATCTGAAGATGCTCGTATTATTTTTACTTCATCAACCGTGGGGCATAGTGGCCGTGCATTCTGGGGCACATACGCTATCTCGAAATTTGCCACCGAAGGCATGATGCAAGTATTAGCCGATGAACTCAGTAATACCCACATCCGCGTCAACGCGATTAACCCTAGTGGTACTCGCACAGGTATGCGTGCAAAAGCTTTTCCTGCAGAAGATACTGATTTACTGAAAACGCCAAAAGATATCATGCCATTGTATGTGTATTTAATGGCTGCTGAAGGTAAAGATATTAACGGCCAGTGTATCGACGCCCAACCTAAAAAGTAAAGCTTCAGCTCACCACTTTCAATGCCCTGCTCACTGCGGGGCATTTTTATGTCATCTTAAAATATCATTTAACCAAGCACGTCACGTAATCTATCTTGGGCAACTTGTACCAATAAATCGGGTTGAAATTTAGAGATAAAACGGTCACAACCTACTTTCTGCACCATCGCTTCATTAAAACTACCACTAAGTGAGGTATTGAGTGTGACATACAGATCTTTCATCCGTTTATCACTGCGAACTTCATGAGTTAGTTTATAACCATCCATTTCTGGCATTTCAGCATCGGTGATCATCATCAGTAACTCTTTGCTCACCTCACGTCCTTCATCACACCAAGATTTCAGCAAAGTCAACGCCTCTAGGCCATCTCGGCATTCAATTATTTCAATACCTAGCTGAGAAAGCGTGCCTTTAACCTGGTTGCGGGCTGTTGAAGAGTCATCAACAATCAAAACTTTACGGCCAATCATTTGGTTAACAAGATCACGATCCAGAACATCTTCTGAAATCGATACGTCGTAATAGATAATTTCAGCCAACACTTTTTCGACATCAATGATCTCAACAATAAATGACTGTTCATTGTCTTTAACTTGAGTAATCGCCGTTAAATAATTTGAACGCCCTGCTGATTTAGGCGGCGGCTGAATTTCAGTCCAAGCGGTATTGATGATGTTACGCACTTGCCCAACCAAAAAACCCTGAACCGTACGGTTATATTCGGTCACGATGAGGTTCTGCTCTTGGTTATCCAAGCGAGAAGGTGGAAAGCCGATAGCGCTTCGTAAATCAATAATAGGTACAGGTTCGCCGCGTAGTGAAGCAACCCCCGTAATATTGTGGTGAGATCCCGGCATTTTAGTCAGTTGAGGGACTTTTATCACCTCTTTAACCTTAAACACGTTAATCGCAAAAATTTGTCGACTATTTAGGCTAAACAACAACAACTCAAGGCGGTTTTCACCAACCAGATTAGTACGTTGATCAACCGTATTTAAAACACCTGACATACGAAATCCCGAAATAAAAAAGTAAACCCATATAACAGTATAGCTATATGGGTTCATTGTAAAAAATATAAATCAATAAAGACGCAAAAACTAGCCTTCGACCACCTTCATCAATAAAAGCCCATCATAAAGTGCTTGTTTGATTAACGCCGCCCCTGGCATCGTCGCCTGTTTATAAAAGCGAGACTCTACTAATTCGAGGTCTTGATGGTAAACCGGTAAACTTTGCTCTTCAATGCATGTTTGAATGGCAGGATATAGCACACTCTTTGCTTGATTAATGACCCCACCAATTAATATTTTTTCAGGGTTAAATAAGTTAATGACAATAGCAATAGCCGCACCAAGATAACGACCAAGCTTTTCAATTACATCAACGGCAAGTGGGTCACCATCCGCCGCTGCGGCGCAAATATCCTCAATCGTAATTTCACTTTGAGCCGTTAAAGACGACGCTTCACCTGCGGCAATACGCTGTGCCACTTCTTCACGAATAGCTTGCGAACTTGCCACTGTTTCTAAGCAACCAATATTTCCACAGTGACATCGTTTGCCGTTAGAATCGATTTGGATATGACCTAATTCACCAATATTACCATGCCGCCCTTGCAATACCCGACCATCTAGAATGATACCAGCCCCTAAACCATGGTGAATCGAGATAAGAACAGAGTTGTCGTTGTCTTGTGAGTGACCAAACAGCTTTTCAGCTAGCGCCCAAGCTCGAGTATCATTGGCAATGAAAACGGGCAGGCCAGTTGCCTTATAAATCTCTGGACCTAACGCTAAATTCTCCACATTGTAATGTGGCATTTGCAACACGATGCCTTGTTCAGAATTGACTAAACCAGGCAAAGTAATTGCGATACTGGTCACTCGGTCTAATTGAGAAGAGTAAGTTTGAAAAAACTCTTCTATTTCATAAAGTAACCGTGCAAGTACGTCGTCTTGGTCCAGTTCATGAATTTCTATCTTGGTATCGATCAGCACATCACCACCAAGTTCATGCAACGCAATCGTCAAGTAGCCTCGACCTAAACGCATCGATAAAAACTGCCAACCTTCATTGTTCGTCTGTAAACCTACTGCAGGACGACCACGACTAATGGCTTCTTGTACTGTTGTCTCATGGATCAAATGAGCTTCAATCAACTCACGGGTAATTTTTGTAATACTTGCAGGTGCAAGCTCACTCTCCTTTGATAAATCAATACGAGAAATGGGACCTTTTTGGTCGATGAGTTTATATACACGACCAGCATTGACCTGTTTGATATGATCAATATGGCCTGGTTGAGCCATGTACATTGGGAGCTCCAGAAATCAATAACATGCTAATTTTTTTACTTTGCGAAGTAATTGTGAAGCGCTTTGGTATATTGCCGTGACAAGCATCACGGATATACATGGATCTTTGCGAATTAAGTCAAGCCATCACTGATTTTTTACATAATTCAAATGCGATGTAAGTCTTATTTTTCCTCGGAAAATATCATTTCTAACACAATAAATACTCATTGATGCGCTTCATTTTGCGAGATCTTGCATATACTTATCTCAGTATCACCATGCTATTAACGGAGAGCACAATGATCCCTGCATTAAGAAGAACAAAAATTGTCACCACATTAGGGCCATCGACAGACAAAGGTGAAGTATTAGAAGCCATCATCAGAGCTGGTGCAAATGTCGTTCGTATGAATTTTTCACACGGTAGTGCTGAAGACCATATATTACGCGCTCAAAAAGTACGCGCCATTGCCGCAAAATTAGGTCGCCATGTTGCCATACTCGGTGACTTGCAAGGCCCGAAAATTCGAGTATCTACATTTAAAGAAGGTAAAATTCTGTTAAATGACGGTGACAAATTTATTCTTGATGCCGACCTCCCAACGGGTGAAGGTGATCAAGATTCGGTCGGAATTGACTATAAAAAGCTTCCTCAAGACGTGCAATGTAATGACTTATTACTGTTAGATGATGGTCGAGTGCAGCTTCAAGTCACAAGTGTTGATGGTGCGAAAATTCACACCATCGTCACCGTAGGAGGCCCTCTATCTAACAATAAAGGGATCAATAAAAAAGGCGGTGGCTTGTCTGCTAATGCTTTAACAGAAAAGGATAAGCGTGACATCTTACTGGCCGCAGAAATCAAAGTTGAGTATCTAGCCATATCCTTCCCTCGCAATGGAGAAGATATGAAATATGCACGCCGTTTGGCGCGCGATGCTGGACTAGAAACGAAATTAGTAGCAAAAGTAGAAAGAGCGGAAACGGTAGCGAATGATGCAAATATTGATGACATTATTATGGCATCTGACGTGATCATGGTTGCACGTGGAGACTTAGGTGTTGAAATTGGCGACCCAGAATTGGTTGGAGTTCAAAAAAAGCTCATCCGTCGTGCCAAAGAACTTAATCGGGTTGTCATTACGGCAACACAAATGATGGAATCGATGGTTGAAAATCCAATGCCGACGCGCGCTGAGGTGATGGATGTAGCCAATGCGGTACTCGATGGCACTGATGCTGTGATGCTGTCAGGCGAAACAGCGGCAGGGAAATATCCTATAGAAACCGTCCGCTCAATGGCTGAGGTCTGTGTTGGGGCTGAAAAAATGATTGAAGCAAACCAACAAAATTATCGTATTGATACATCGTTCGTCACCGCGGAAGAAACCATCGCAATGTCGACAATTTATGCGGCTAATCACATGGAAGGGGTCAAAGCGATGGTTACACTCACCGAGTCGGGGCGAACGGCACTGATGACATCCCGTCTCAACTCTGTGCTCCCGATATTCGCCATGTCGCCCAACGAACGAACATTAAACCGTTGTGCTTTATACCGAGGAGTGACTCCCGTCTATTTTAACACCAAAGCAGATTCCGGGTTTGACGTCGCGGCGGCGGCTTTAAATACACTAAAAGAACGAAAATTATTAAAATTTGGCGACTTAGTAATCATCACACAAGGTGACATTATGGATGTAGAAGGCTCAACCAACTGTATGCGTATTTTACCAGTTCTTGAGTAAATGACTGTCTGATATCACTTTACTCGCTAGCGGAGTTATCAGGGCGTGTTGAAATTTCGAGGTTGCTGTTATAGTGAAACACCAACACGTCCAAATTAACGTTGTTTAATACGCTCTTTATACGCTGACTGCGCTTTATCAAACTGCTTAATAAATTCATAACCTGCTTTTACTCCTAATGCATAGTCATAAAGCAAGTCATCTTTGTTGCTTAACAGTGAATTCGATTTTAAAGGCTCACTGGGAACGATTTGCAGAACAAAAACATCATCAGGTGGTTTATGCAAAAAATCTTGAGTGAGCGAATAAGTTTGATAGTGCACCATAAGCATGTCAGCAAGACCAGAATCAAATTTATCGCCAATCAGATGGCTTAACCGATAAATATCATCGGCACCAAAAAGCCATCGACCTCCGTTAAGTAACTGTAAATGGATTTGTTCTTTTTTTTGTTCTTTGGCTCGCTCAATTTTCTGTTGTACGAAACCATTCCAACCTTGCTTCCATTGCGATAACTTTTGTTGCCACTGCCCTTGAATATTATTCAAAGGTTCAGAAAGCCAATGAGCTTCGCCAGTAAAAGAAAGCTTCGGTTGCGTTGTGTTGGCTTGGGGGTCGTAGTCAGCACACTCAGTACGGATAACAGCAACGAAACGAGAGCCTTTCCTCCACGCTTCCTGAACCGGTATCGAAGCGGATACTCCCCCATCAATATACGCACTATCATCTAATTTTACTTCATGCGGATATAAACGTGGGATAGCGCAGGTCGCGGTTAATACATCACGCCACCGCTCTCCAAGCAGAGGAAAATAATGATCATGTAATGTACTTGCAGAGGTTGTCGCAGCGTAAGCCTGTCGCTTCTCAAGTACTTTTCTACCCATATCAATATCTAAGCGGTACGGAAATTCAGAGATTCTGTCCAAAGCCCAGTCTAGATTTAAATATTGTTTGCGCCGTACATAACCAAAGAGGTTAAAGAAGTTGGTGTCAGTAGTGAGGTCTAAAATAAACGCTTTACCTAAACCACGCTGGCGGCAGAGATAAGCGCATAAGTTGAGTGCACCTGCAGAGGTACCATAGAATTCATGAAAGGGGTCAAAATTAGACAAAAGGAAGGCATCCAACACACCAGCAGTAAAAATACCTCTCTGCCCACCACCTTGAGCAACTAATGCATTTTTACCACCAATGTATTTGGAAAATTGATCGACATCGACATTGTTCTCTTTGTCAGAGACAGTTCCACTATTGTTCATCAGCAGAACCCTCCGTCATTAATGAGTAATAACGATTAGCCCATAACCAATGAGAATAGCAAAAATTGTTGCTGTGATAACTAAAGCGTATTTGAGTTCGTGTTCCATAAAAACCTCCTGCTATACAACAAAGTAATAACATCTGGATAAAAACGCTTCAAGTGTTGGTAATTTTCTAAATACAATTATGGAGTTATCATCACAATAACTCAATCATAAAGGTACTGGTTAATGTAGTTATGTTAATGAAAACACATAATCAAATTATTTTCGTTGCCTGCAAAATATACATATATACCCAAACAACTTGAAGTTGCAGGTAGGTGGCAAGTCATTTCATCCCCATGAGCATAGATTAACTATGTGATTGGGGTGAGCGAATGTAGTCAACACAGATGCAACTGGGTATACCAACTTCGTATCCTCAATAAACGTTTTTTAATCACTTACCTAAACTGAGAATTTTTGTATCTCATCCTATTTTCGGTGATATCCACTAGTGAGTGTCTATTTTTCAGTCAGACACCCTAGCAATAAAAATAGTTTTATCATTTAAAAAAACCAAAAATTACAGCCTTATCAACCACCCACTGTGACTTCTTCCTACTCATTACCCTAAAAAAATGACAATTTAACAACTAATAAACCATCAAAAAACCAGAAAATAACATTTACAATCTATTGCCTTAACCAACTTTAGTCTGTAGTCTCAATGCCATGCGTAGCTGATTGTTTCAGTTTTCGCAAACACACATCGTACAATTAAGAACAATATTCTGAGAAATCTCAAGGCTAACAACATATAAAACTAACTTTTTGCCAGTTCATGGATGAAGGCACAAATATTTAGGATCGCTTTAGCACACCTACTGTATTCATCATTCTAAAACTGGCTCTAGCCAAAGAGAAGCTTCATACCTCAGGGAGTCGTAAAGGAGTAAATTATGAAGCGAGAACAATGGGGATCCCGAGCCGGATTCATTTTAGCCGCAGTGGGTTCAGCAATCGGTTTAGGAAACATTTGGCGTTTTCCTTATATGGCCTATGAAAATGGTGGTGGTGCATTCTTCATCCCTTACCTTTTTGCCATGATTACCGCCGGAATTCCATTCATGATCCTAGAGTTCAGTATGGGTCAAAAACATCGTGGTTCTGCACCAACAACGTTAGCGAAAATTCACGCTAAATTTGAATGGTTAGGTTGGTTCCAAGTTGGCGTTGCTGCCGTCATTGCTGTTTACTATGTTGCAGTTATTGGCTGGGCTATCTCTTATTTCGGCATGTCATTTACTCAAAGTTGGGGCACGGATACCAATGCCTTCTTCTTTAGTACTTATTTAGGCTTGGGTGACAATTCACCAACTAATCTAGGTAGTATTCAGTGGAAGATCGCCATTGCAATGCTCATTGCTTGGGCGATTACTTATGCCGCTATTGTAGGTGGTGTAAAAGCTGGAATTGAACGCGCCTCTAAGATCATGATGCCAGTGCTTTTCATTATGGTTTTACTGCTGATTGGTCGTATGATTTTTCTTCCAGGCGCATTAGACGGCGTTAACTATATGTTTGAGCCTGATTTTAGCAAGATTTGGGATGTGAAAGTTTGGGCGGCTGCATATGGACAAATTTTCTTCACTCTAAGTATTGGCTTTGCCATCATGCTTGCCTATTCTAGCTACCTGCCTGAAAAATCAGATATCACTAACAACGCATTTATGACCGTGTTGATCAACTGTGGTTTCTCAATTCTAGCGGGTATTATGATTTTCTCTGTTCTTGGCTATATGGCTCAAGAACAAGGTAAGCCATTAACAGAAGTCGTTTCTGCTGGTGTCGGTCTTGCATTTGTGACTCTACCTGCGGCAATCAACCTACTTCCTGCGCCTTATATTTTAGGGCCACTATTCTTCTTTGCTTTAGTAGTCGCTGGCCTAAGCTCTCATATCTCTATTATGGAAGCGGTAACCTCGGCGGTAATGGATAAGCTAAAATGGAATCGTAAAAAAGCAGCAAACATTGTTATCGGTACTGGATTAGTCGTTTCAATGGCATTTGCTACTAATGGTGGTTTACTGTTACTTGACCTTGTTGATCACTTTGCCAACAACGTAGGTATTATGGTGAGTTGCTTGGTTGAAATTGTACTGATGACTTGGCTATTCAAAATTTCAGATGTACGTAAATACGTCAATAGTATCTCAGACTTTAGTATTGGTGTTTGGTTTGATATCTGCCTACGTTTTGTTTCGCCAGTTATTCTTGCCATTATCGTAGCCACTAAGCTACAAACATTATTCACTGAAGGTTACGGTGGCTATGACCTAACCTTAGGTTGGGTGATGATCGCACTGTTATTTGCTACCGGTGTAGCGATCAACGTAACAAGTAGTAAGGAGCACAACTAATGACAACAAGCGCGATTATTATGATGGTTATTGGTTTGGGTATTACATGGGGTGGCGCCGCCATTTGCATTAAAAAGGCTATGAATAAGCAAGACTCATAAACCGATATATCTTTAAAGAATATAAATGCCGACAGTCAATGTCGGCATTTTTGTATTTAAAAAAACAAATACCATGCTGCAAGGAAAGTGCTACTAATTACACCATAAAAGCCCCTGCATGCCACTCTAGGCCTATATCTAAACGTTGCCTTACCTTACCACTAGCCAAGCCTAGAGGTATTTTTACGCTCGCTCAACTAAGTCATTGCAGCCAATACCCTTGCAACAAGTAAAACAAAAGTCGCCGCTGTTTGCTCACCCTTGGTATAGCGTTAAATGCACCACCTCTGTTCTTGCCTTGGGATAGTAGCTCAGCTCTCGGCAAAGCTCAGTCAAGAATCTCCCACAGTGCAAACATGATGTAAGGCTGAATGATGCGATGGAAAACGTTAACTTCCTCATGCGCTCACACAGTGATACTTAGCAATGCTTGCCATCATCACACCAAATACCGAATTTGAGCCTGAAGAATTACGTTAATAGATTGAAATAATTAAAGAAAAGAAAAAGGAGACCGAAGTCTCCTTTATTACCTTATAGGGGATAGATAGTGATTAACCGTGGTTACGGATCCACTCATCCATTTCTGTTTTAAGGTTGTCAGATTTAGTACCGAAGATAGCTTGAACACCACCAGATACTACAACTACACCTGCAGCACCAAGTTGTTTTAACTTCTCTTGGTTAACCGCTTCTGTTTTCGCAACAGAAACACGTAGACGAGTGATACAAGCATCTAAGTTAGTGATGTTCTCTTTACCACCGAATGCAGCAACAAGTTCACCAGCAAGCTCTGTACCTGTAGCAGTAGAAGAAGCTTCTGTTTCATCTTCGCGACCAGGAGTTTTAAGGTCCATGGTACGGATAACAAAAGTAAATACTACGTAGTATAGAACAGCGTAAGCAATGCCAAGACCAACCAGAAGAAGCATGTTTTCAGCACGAGGCGATTGAACAACAAAGTCAATGAAACCGTTAGAGAACGTGTGACCGTGAACAACACCTAGTGAGTTAGTCAATACATATGCAAGACCAGAAAGTACTGCGTGAATTCCGTAAAGTACTGGAGCAATGAATAGGAAAGAGAATTCAATTGGTTCAGTAATACCGGTTAGGAATGAAGTCAAAGCAGCAGATGCCATGATACCCATAACTTTAGCACGGTTTTCAGGCTTAGCACTGTGCGCAATTGCGATAGCAGCAGCAGGAAGACCGAACATTTTGAATAGGTAACCACCAGCAAGCTGACCAAAACCGTTACCCGCAGCACGAGATGCGTCATCAGCAGTCAAGAAACAAGTCATGATACCATTAACTTGTTCACCAGCGTTGTTTACACAGCTACCAGCTTCGTAGAAGAAAGGTACGTTCCAGATATGATGAAGACCAAATGGAATTAATGAACGCTCAACTACACCGTAGATACCAAATGCCGTTACTGGGTTTTGGTTTGCAGCCCAATCAGAGAATGCTGCGATAGCAGAACCCACTGGTGGCCAAATTACAGATAGGATTACACCCAAACCAATCGCTAGGAAACCTGTAATGATTGGTACTGCACGTTTACCCGCGAAGAAACCTAAGTATTCAGGTAACTGGATTTTGTAGAAACGGTTGAATGACCAAGCCGCAACACCACCAGCTAGGATACCACCGAGAACACCAGTCTCGATACCATCAACACCCATTACGCTCGCCATTACTTTTAGCGTCGCAACCATGATGCCGTAACCGACAATAGCAGATAGACCTGATACACCATCATTATTAGTGAAACCAAGTGCTACGCCGACAGCAAATAGTAGTGCCATTTGACCAAAGACTGAACCGCCCGCTTGTTCCATCAAATGTGAAACAACTTCTGGTAGCCAGCTAAAGTTTGCTGCACCTACACCCAGCAAAATACCTGCAACTGGTAAAACTGATACTGGTAGCATCAAAGCCTTACCAACTTTCTGCAGGTTTGCAAAAAGGTTTTTAAACATGTTTATGCTCCTGATTAAGTTATTAGAATTGTTCGGGTTCTAACGGCACACCCCCGTAGCCTAAATGTTAGCACCCAATGAAAATGTAACCACATGTGGCATTATATTTTTCGCCTCTAAATATATATTGATGCCCCTCAAACTTTCTAGTTAGTAACGAAATTTAGTTTCAAAACATTAGGCGGATCACAATGTATCACCGTTAATGAAAAGCTTTACATCAAGTTTAACCACATGTTTTATATAGTCTTTATTAATAATAATATTAATTTTACTGCGTAAATAAAATTCACTCGGTTGTTATTTTTAGTAACAAAATTACAATTTCACCTTTAAAGGACAAACTTTCAACAGTTTTAGTAAACAATGAGATTTTTATCCATAATCATGACATTAAGCACAAAAAAAAGGAGCTTACACTCCTTTACCATACAAAGTTTAGTTTCTATCGCAAAAAAAGATCTTGGTAGTTTTTGGTGGTTTTTTGTCCAACATCTTTCAAGGATACACCTTTTAACTGTGCAATATAGGCAGCAACCTCGACAACATAGGCTGGTTGGTTCTGCTTTCCTCGATGAGGAACAGGCGCAAGATAAGGCGAATCAGTTTCAATAAGCAGCCGTTCAAGAGGCAAAGCTTTAACAACTTCTTTTAATTCTGTAGCCTGCCGGAAAGTGACAATTCCAGAAATAGAAATATAAAAACCTAAGTCCATGGCTGCCTGTGCAAAAGCGAGATCTTCAGTAAAACAGTGAATCACCCCACCACACTTTTCTGCTCTCCCATTTCGCAGCATATCTAATGTATCAGCGCGAGCATTGCGAGTATGAATAATTAGCGGCTTATTCAGTGAAACAGCGGTTTCGATATGCTGGGCAAAACGTAACTTCTGTAGGTCAGCTGTTTCTGGTTGGTAATGGTAATCAAGTCCCGTCTCACCGATCGCCACAACTTTCGGATTTTTAGCATACCTATGGAAACGATCGAGCTCAAATTCACTTTCAACATCTAATGGATGAACCCCACAAGATGCGTGAACATTGTCAAACGGCTCGATCATCTCAAGCATATTGTCGAAAGAATCCAATGTGACACCAACGGAAAGAAGCTGTTTTACATTGGCTTGAGATGCTTTCTCAACTACATCAGCCACACTGGTATGGAGTCCTTCATAATCAAGCTTATCTAAGTGGCAATGTGAATCTACGAACATAATTCCTCATTATTAAAATCAAATAACCAATTCATTGCTAGCAGTTCACAATTGAGACCACTAAAGGTTGTTAGCTTTTCCATTAAGCGTATTAGTGCATTCGTTTGTTGAAAAAGCACCGGATAAGAGATTTGCTTAGCCAAAGAAAAGCTCACTGGAACAAAATCATCTTGTGTCAAACCAAACTGAACCTTCTGCGTATCAGTGAGGATAGTCCAAAGCCAAGCTAAATGCTTAGCAGGTTCATTAGCGATTTGTTTTGCCCAAGCGGATACATCAGCGTTGGAATTCGCGAAAACATCTAAAAAACTCTTTTCAAAGGCTTGATATTTATCTAATTCACCAGAATTGACAAAGGCTAATGTGTTAAGCGGCGAATTTTGGTTAAGATGCGCCACATACGCAGGAATTACTTGCGAGGTTTGCGAACTCAGCCACTGCGATACATCGAACGAACTTGGCGAAGTCAATAGCGTTTTTTGACAACGGCTAGTAATGGTCGGTAGCAAGTGGTTAATGCGTGAAGCGACCAATATGAAAAAACAGTTTTTGCCTGGAGACTCCAACGTCTTTAAGAGTGCATTCGCTGCTGATTCATTCATTGCGTCAGCAGGTTCAATGATAATAACCCGAGCACCAGACAGTTGAGCTGATTCTTGCGCCAATTTATTACACTGACGTATTTGGTCGACCGTGATCGATTTTCCTTCTTTCTCTGGGAAAATTCGATGAAAATCAGGATGACTGCCAGATTTCATCAGATCGCAACTGTGGCAAAAACCACAAGCTTCTATAGGCTGATGTGAACACATCAACGCACCACTAAGACGATCAACTAATTGTTCAGCACCTAGTCCTTTAGGAGAAACGAGTAACGTCGCCGCCGGGAAGCGCTGATTGGCAAGGTTGTCTTGCCACTGCTGCCAGTAGCTTGTCAACCAAGGATATAGGGAGTTCATATGCACTATCCTATTGCATTTTCAACCATTGAATTAACGCCGCTTTAATTGCTGCTGCAACGCTTTCTATTGGCTGCTCTGCATCAATAATAGCAACATTTGTCTCCGACTCTGCCAGTTCAAGATAACGACTTCGAGTGCGCTCAAAAAAGCTGATATCCATTTTTTCAATACGATCTAACTCACCACGACCTTTTGCTCGCTCAAGTCCTATACGAGGATCAAGGTCTAAATACAGTGTAAAATCGGGTTTAAAATCACCTAAAGTTACCGCTTTTAAATTACGCATGGTATCGAGAGGGATTTGTCTCCCACCACCTTGGTACGCTTGGGAAGACATATCATGGCGATCACCCACAACCCAGTTACCTGCAGATAATGCTGGCTTAATGACATTCTCAACCAATTGAACTCGTGCTGCGTACATTAGCAACAGCTCAGTCATATCCTGTAATACTTCACCGTCATGTTCTTCTTTTACTAGTGCGCGCATTTTTTCAGCGAGAGCCGTGCCGCCAGGCTCTCGCGTATTGGTGATATTATTAATACCGAACTCTTTTAATGTTTCCGTGATCGCTTGAATAGCAGTACTTTTTCCAGCGCCTTCAAGGCCTTCTACAACAATAAATTTAGCATTCATAATTATTTTCTTAATTGTTTTAAATAGGCGCGAACTGCGCGATTATGTTCGGTTAATGTTTTCGAGAAAACGTGGCCACCAGTACCACTGGCTACAAAATACAGGTAGTTACTTTGCTCTGGGTTTAATGCCGCTTTAATGGAATCTTCACCAGCCATCGCTATCGGTGTCGGTGGTAAACCAAAAATAGTATACGTGTTGTAAGGAGTTGGTGTGCGCAAGTCTTTCTTACGAATATTACCATCATAGCTATCGCCCATACCGTAAATAACGGTGGGATCAGTTTGCAGGCGCATACGTTTGTTGAGGCGGTTGACGAAAACCGAAGCAATTCGCTCTCGTTCTGAAGCAATTGCGGTTTCTTTCTCGATAATCGAAGCAAGAATTAACGCCTCATAAGGCGTTTTGAGCGGTAGGCTTGCTTGTCGAGATGCCCAATACTTATCAAGTAATGTTTGTAATTTTGCATGTGCACGCTGCAAAATCTCTAAATCAGTGGTGCCAAACGTAAAATGATAGGTTTCAGCGAGGAAAAGACCTTCTAATTTATCTCGGTCAATACCCAACTGTTTTGCAATTTCAGCCTCTGAAAGTGCATTTAAAGTGCTAGTTAAACCTTGAGTCTGTGCAAGTAGTGCTCTCCACTCATTGAAACGACTTCCTTCGACAAACGTAATCGCGAACTGGTGCTCTTTACCATCCACGGCCTTATTTAAGACATCAATCAAAGCCTCTGATGCTAAGATTTGATAAGTCCCCGCTTTAATTTTGGTGAGTTCAGGATGTAGTCTTCTAACTAACTTGCTCAACGGTGAGTCTGCAATCCAGTTTTTTTCAGACAATATTGTCAAAACACCGTTCAAACTAGTGCCAGATGGGATGGTAATTATTTCAGAGGAATGGATAGCTACCGCTTGGTGCAGATATCCATCCACTTGCTGTTTAATATAGAAATAGCCAGCACTGGTAATGGCGATTACGAGTAAAAGCAATAAGGTAAGTTTTTTTATCACGAGGTGAAACACTCCTGAAAACATCGTGTGTGGTTGCCAAAGGAAAAAGTGGTCGCTGCAATTTTGGTCACAGGTGCGACACCTAAAATGGAGTTAGTGATAAATACTTCATCAGCACTAAGCAGATCATCTAATGAAAACTTATCAATTGAGATCGGCAGATTTAAGTCCTGCGCGATCGATAGCACTCTACGACGAGCAACACCCGCAACACCCGCTTGGTCTAAATTAGGTGTACAGAGTCTATCATTAGTGACCCAAAATATATTTGCAGATGTTGTCTCTATCACATGCCCTAAAATGTCTAATGCCACACCTTCAACATAACCTTGTGCATCCATCTCGGCCTTTAACAATATCTGTTCAAGACGATTATTGTGTTTGTGGCCAGCCAATAATGGGTTAAGACCGAGTCTTTGCCGACAAAGCCCTATCTCAACTCCACTATCTTTCCAGTCAATGTAGTGCGACGGATAGTCGAAAACCGTGATCGTCACCTTCGGATCTGGGTTCTGCGTTGGGCTATAACCCCTTCCCCCTTCACCACGACTAACATGAATTTTAACACCTGCGTTGTCGGCTGGAAGCACAACTTGCTCAACCCACGAGGCGACTAGCGACCAGTCTGGAGAGGGAATACCTAACAACAATAAACAGGCGTCCATACGTTCAACATGCCAATGCCAGTATTGGAGCTTTCCATGACAAGATAAAATGGTAGTAAAACAACCATCTCCATACTGGAATGAACGATCGGAGAGGGAAACCGTCTGACTCGGCTGTCCGTTAACCCAAAACATATTCACTACCCTATAAAAAGAAACGGCTCAATGCTAAAGCATCAAGCCGTTTGAACTCAAGTTTCACATCACAACGTCGTTAGATTTTTTTGAAAATCAACGAACCGTTTGTGCCACCGAAACCAAAGGAGTTACAGATCGCATACTCCATACCTTCGACTTTACGAGCAGTATGTGGCACCAGATCAATGCCTAAACCTTCTTCAGGATCATCAAGGTTAATAGTTGGTGGAACAATTTGATCAACCAGTGACATCACCGTGATGATAGCCTCGACTGAACCCGCGGCACCAAGTAAATGGCCTGTCATCGATTTAGTTGAAGAAACCAAAACTTGCTTTGAACCTTCTTCACCAAGGGCTCGTTTAACGCCTTTAATTTCAGCAACATCGCCAGCTGGTGTTGATGTACCATGCGCATTCACATAACCGATTTGAGTACCCGTTACGCCAGCATCACGCATCGCCGCTTCCATCGCAAGGGCGCCACCTGAACCATCTTCACTTGGTGATGTCATGTGATAAGCATCACCAGACATACCAAAACCAACAAGTTCAGCGTAAATCTTTGCACCACGAGCTTTAGCGTGTTCGTACTCTTCCAGTACCATCACACCAGCACCATCACCAAGAACAAAACCATCACGGCCTTTATCCCAAGGGCGAGAAGCCTTTTGCGGCTCATCGTTGCGCGTTGACAGTGCTTTCGCAGCGCCAAACCCTGCCATACCCAGTGGAGTTGATGCTTTTTCTGCACCACCAGCCACCATCGCATCTGCGTCACCGTATGCAATCATACGAGCGGCGTGGCCTAGGTTGTGTAAACCTGTCGTACACGCTGTAGAGATGGCAATATTCGGGCCACGCAGACCACGCATAATCGACAAGTTACCCGCAACCATGTTGACGATGGTCGATGGTACAAAAAATGGGCTAACTTTGCGTGGGCCTTTTTCTACTAACGATTGATGACCTTTTTCAATAAGGTCAAGACCACCGATACCAGAACCAATTGCCACGCCAATTCTTGGGGCGTTTTCTTCGGTAACAGTGAGGCCTGAATCATCAAGGGCTTGAATACCCGCCGCAATACCATACTGGATGAATAAATCCATCTTACGGGCATCTTTTTTAGACATATACGCTTCGCAGTCAAAGTCTTTAACTAGACCAGCGAAACGAGTTGAAAAATTGGTTGCATCAAAATGTTCGATATCAACGATACCACTTTGACCAGCTAGCAGGGCTTTCCAAGAGGATTCTACAGTGTTGCCTACCGGTGACAACATCCCCATGCCAGTGACAACGACACGACGCTTGGACACGATCATATTCTCCGGGATTGAAAGATTCTATGAGAGGTATAGAAGAGTTAGAAAAAACTCAGGCGGCCAGAAGGCCGCCTGGGGAGAGATATTACTGAGCGCTGTTTACGTAGTCGATTGCAGCTTGAACAGTAGTGATCTTCTCAGCTTCGTCATCTGGGATCTCAGTGTCGAATTCTTCTTCTAGAGCCATTACTAGCTCAACAGTGTCTAGAGAATCTGCACCTAGATCTTCTACGAAAGAAGCTTCGTTTTTAACTTCTGCTTCGTCTACACCTAGCTGTTCAACGATGATTTTCTTTACGCGTTCTTCGATGTTGCTCATTTTTTCTTTTCCTTTACAGATTTCGCCTAATGCGATGATTCCGTAGTTTATTCTAACTAGGGAAAGTTGCAAGTGGGTCATTGCTGGTCAAACCACAAATTTAGCGATTTTAACCGAAATTCAGACCATTTTTGACTTAAATCATGCACAAATGTTGCGCATATCACCAGCAAGTTTTACACGATATTGACAATGATAGATGCCTATTTTTGCCAAAACAGTAAAAAACAAGCTTAAACCATGTACATCCCGCCATTTACGTGCAAAGTTTCGCCCGTAATGTACGCAGCTTCAGGAGAAGCTAAAAATACAACTGCTGATGCTATTTCACGCGGGTCACCTAAACGACCTGATGGTACTTGCGCTAGTGTAGCAGCACGTTGGTCATCATTCAGTGCTTTTGTCATATCAGTTTCAATAAAACCTGGCGCAACTGTGTTAACCGTCACACCACGAGATGCAACTTCTCGTGCCATCGACTTAGTAAAGCCAATCACACCCGCTTTTGCAGCTGCATAGTTAGTTTGACCTGCATTACCCATAGTGCCAACAACTGAACCGACATTGATGATACGACCATTACGCTTTTTCATCATGCCACGAAGTACCGCTTTAGATAAACGGAAAATAGACGTCAAGTTAGTATCAAGAATATCGGTCCACTCGTCATCTTTCATACGCATGAGCAGATTATCGCGAGTAATACCAGCATTGTTGACCAAAATATCTAACGCACCAAACTCTTCATTAATCGCTTTTAATACAGATTCGATCGACTCAACATCGGTGACATTTAGCGCTAAACCTTTGCCTTTATCACCTAAATAATCACTGATTGCAGCCGCGCCACTTTCACTGGTTGCAGTACCAATAACCGTTGCACCGCGTTCAACAAGCAGCTCTGCGATTGCACGGCCAATACCACGGCTTGCACCTGTCACTAGGGCAATTTTACCCTCTAGATTCATCATGTTTTATTTCCTTCGATTACTTCGCTGCATCAAGCGAAGCAGTGTCATTCACTGCCGCAGCTTCAAGCGTCTTCACGATACGTTTTGTTAAGCCGGTCAAGACTTTCCCTGGGCCAACTTCAAGTAATTTTTCAATGCCTTGCTCGCTCATCAATTGCACGCCTTCAGTCCAACGTACTGGGCTATGCAGTTGACGAACTAATGCATCTTTGATTTTTTCAGGCGCCGTCTCTGTCGCAACATCAACATTATTGATCACGGGGATTTGCGGAGCGTTAAATTCAATAGATTCAAGTGCTACAGCAAGTTTCTCAGCGGCTGGCTTCATCAAGGCACAGTGAGAAGGCACCGATACTGGAAGTGGTAAAGCGCGTTTAGCACCCGCTTCTTTACACAATGCACCCGCACGTTCAACCGCATCTTTATTGCCCGCAATGACTACTTGGCCTGGAGAGTTGAAGTTAACTGGAGAAACCACTTCACCTTGCGCTGCTGCTTCACACGCTTTGGCAATGGCTTCATCATCAAGACCAATGATAGCTGACATTGCGCCGACACCCGCAGGAACAGCTTCTTGCATCAGTTGACCACGTAGTTCAACCAATTTGATTGCTTGCTTAAAGTCAATCACACCTGCACAAACTAAAGCCGAATACTCGCCTAAACTGTGTCCAGCAAGCAGTGTTGGCTGCGCCAAACCCAAACTTTGCCATACGCGCCAAATCGCTACTGATGATGCCAGCAACGCAGGTTGTGTACGGAACGTTTGATTGAGGTCTTCAGCAGGACCATTTTGCACCAATGCCCATAAGTCATAACCTAGCACTTCAGAGGCTTCAGCAAATGTTTGTTGAACAACATCATATTGCTGCCCAAGTTCAGCAAGCATACCCACTGTTTGTGAGCCTTGACCTGGAAATACGATAGCAAACTTGCTCATTGTTTGTTTCCTTAAGTAAAAATAAGGAGTTATAGCAACTCCTTAAAATAGATATTCGTTACGTTAAAATTTAACGAGTGCCGAGCCCCAGGTGAAACCACCACCAAACGCTTCTAATAACAGTGTCTGACCACGCTTAATTCGGCCATCACGCACCGCTTCATCAAGTGCCGTTGGTACTGTCGCCGCCGAAGTATTACCATGACGATCCAGTGTGATAACCACCTGGTCCAGAGACATCGACAACTTCTTCGCCGTCGCGGAAATAATGCGGTAATTAGCTTGGTGAGGAACCAACCAGTCTAGCTCTGACTTATGCATATTATTGGCTTCTAGGGTATCTTTCACTAACTTAGATAGCTGAGTAACTGCAACCTTGAAGACTTCATTACCGGCCATATACAACCACTTATCGACATCACCAGTACGCTCTGGAACTGGCAAACTCAATAAGTCACCAAACGCGCCATCTGAGTATATATGAGTCGAAATGATGCCCGGCTCTTCACTCGCACCAACGACCACAGCGCCCGCACCATCACCAAATAAAATAATGGTAGAGCGGTCTGTTGGATCACACGCTTTTGACAATGCATCAGCGCCGATAACCAGAACATTTTTACACATGCCGGATTTAATATGTTGGTCTGCAACCGACAAAGCATAGACAAAACCAGAACACGCAGCCGCTAAGTCAAAAGCAGGACAACCTTTGATGCCAAGTTTTCCTTGCACCTGACAAGCAGATGAAGGGAAAGTATGGCTGCTACTGGTAGTGGCAACAATAATCAAATCGATATCGTTTTTATCAATGCCCGCCATTTGGATGGCGTTTTGTGCAGCATAGAAAGCCATATCAGCCACGGTTTCGTCGTCAGCTGCAATGCGTCGTTCGCGAATACCTGTGCGTGCTACGATCCACTCGTCACTTGTCTCTACCATTTTCTCTAAGTCTGCGTTAGTACGCACCTGAGATGGCAAGTAGCTGCCAGTACCTAAAATTTTGCTATACATGAAGACTAATAATGCCTCTCGAGTAAAACCGCTTCCAAACGATCGCTTATACGGCTGGGTACTTGTCGTTTGACCTCGTGTACCGCTTCGGAAATTGCATTTACGACAGCGGATACATCAGCACTTCCATGACTTTTTATGACAATGCCGCGCAATCCTAGCAAACTTGCACCGTTATACTGGTCGGGGTTCAATGTTTTTAGTTCAGTAAATAGTTCAGAAAACAGTATTCGTGCAATCCAACCCTTTATGGATGAGGCCAATAACTTGGCTTTTAACTTATCAATAAAGAGTTGTGCAGTACCTTCACACGCTTTTAAACATACGTTTCCAACAAAACCATCGCATACGATGACGTCAGCGACATCATCTAATAATTGGTTACCTTCAATATATCCAATATAGTTTACCGCTTGGGTTTGGTTGAGCATTTCAGCACAACGTTTCACCAAGTCATTGCCTTTGATTTCTTCCGCACCGATATTAAGAATTGCGACGCGAGCTGGGCGGCCTAAGTGCTGCTCAGCTAATGCACTCCCCATCACTGCAAATTGAAACAAAGAATCCGCATCACTCGATACATTAGCACCGAGATCAAGCATCCAAGTACGATTACCCGATGTCGTGGGTAACGCAGAAACCAATGCAGGTCTATCAATTCCGGGGAGAAGCTTCAAACGGAAACGAGAAAGCGCCATTAAAGCGCCAGTATTACCACCACTAACACAAGCATCCGCTTGACCGTCAGCGACGAGATCAATGGCAATACCCATTGAGCTACCCGCACTATTTCTTAATGCTAACGACGGTTTTTCAGAGTTAGAGATGACTCGGTCACTATGCGAAATACTCAAACGAGCATTAGGTTCGTAACCTATTTGAGATAATTGACGTGCTATCGCAGGCTTATCACCAACGAGGATCACTTTGAGCTCTGGGAAATGCGACAGTGCCTGCACGGCGGCAGGCACTGTAACGCGAAGACCGAAGTCCCCGCCCATTGCATCAAGTGCAACGGTTAAATATTGCAAAGGTCAACCTTACTTGTTGATAACCTTTTTGCCACGGTAGTAACCGTCAGCAGTCACGTTGTGACGTAGGTGAGTTTCACCTGATGTTGCATCTACAGAAAGTGAAGCTGTAGTTAGTGCATCGTGTGAACGACGCATGCCACGACGTGCGCGTGATTTTTTGCTCTTTTGTACGGCCATTGACCCTACTCCTTTGTCTTAACTTACAACGAATTATCGTTTTAAGTTTTTTAAAACATCAAATGGATTCGGTTTCTCTTCCACAATATCTTCCGGAAGTTCACCAAATACCAAATTATTTGAGTTAACGCTACAATCCGCGTCATCGTGCATTGCTACTTGAGGCAAGTTAATGATGAACTCATCTTCAACTAACTGTACAAGGTCGACTTCACCGTACTCATTCAGATCTACCAAATCGTACTCTTCCGGTGCGTCTTCATCAGTTTTACTACCTAAATAAGGAGTATAAATGAATTCAACTTCGCACTCATGTGCGAAAACCTCATTACAGCGTTGACATTCTAAATCAACTTCGATGTTAGCTTTACCAGAGATAACAACGAGTCGCTGTTCATCAAGCCCAAATGACAATGAAACTTGAGCGTCGCGTTTTACGCTTGCAACCGATTCTTCTAAACGCTTGAAAAGACTAGATTGGATGATGCCATCATAGTCGAGTCGTTTCTGAGCAGCTTTAGCCGGATCAACCGAGCGCGGTATTTTTACCTTTTGCATAGGGCGCGAATATATCTTCCAAATCTATTTTAGTCAAAGAAAAAGACAAAAAAGTTAGCTTTTTTACCCTTTCCACAGCGAGAATTATGTATAGCAACCGTTGTTGATATATGCTGCTACAAAACTCCCAGCGATTCTAAATCAAAATGCAAAATTACCAACTAGTTTTAGCGTCAACATCCCCTTTTCGGCAGCAATTACTTAAAAAGCTCGGTTTGCCATTTGTCACCGCTTCTCCTCAATGTGATGAAACAGCGCATCAGGGGGAATCTCCGCAAGCCTTAGTTACTCGATTAGCTGAAGAAAAAGCACGCTCTTGCACAATAGACCAAGCCAGTTTAGTTATCGGTTCAGATCAAGTCTGCGTCATTAACGGCGAAATCGTAGGTAAACCTCATACCAAAGAACAAGCCATCGCCCAGCTTCTTAAACAAAGTGGTAAGGCAATAACCTTTTATACTGGGCTTGCTCTATACAATTCGTGTAGTAATACATGCTTGGTAGACATTGATACGTTTATCGTTCATTTTAGAAACCTTTCGCTGGAAATGGCAACAGCTTACGTTGAAAAAGAACAGCCCCTGCAATGTGCTGGCAGCTTTATGAGTGAAGGTCTTGGTATTGCTTTATTTGAACGTTTAGAAGGTGATGACCCAAATACATTGGTCGGATTACCACTCATAAAACTGGTCAAATTGCTTGAGTCGCAAGGTGTGAATATATTGTAAGCGCGCTGTTTTTAGCAAAAAATCCGTGTTCACTCCATTGCCGAGTCAACACGGGTATTTTTAAGCATTTCGCAGTTTAGCTAAGACTTGTTCTAACTGATTATCTAGTGGGGCGTTAATGTCCATTTGCTCTTCAGTTGCAGGATGGATAAAACGAATATTGGCCGCGTGTAAAAACAGCCTATCTAGACCAACTTGTCCTGTATAAGCGTCAAATCGACGATCGCCATAACGATCATCCCACGCAATTGGATGCCCAGTATATTGAGTGTGGACACGAATTTGATGTGTTCGGCCAGTAATTGGGCTCGCCTGTAGCAAGGTTGCTTGCTCAAATTGCTCTAGGATTTTAAAGCGAGTCTCAGATGGCTTACCATTTGGATTAACGCGCACGATACTATTTATTTCATTTTTTAGTAATGGTGCATTGACCACTTTACAGCTACGCTTCCATTGCCCCATCACCAATGCGAAATAGTATTTTTGAACTGTTTTTTCTCGAAATTGAGCTTGAAGATGGCGTAAAGCCGAACGCTTTTTCGCTACCAACAAAATACCAGACGTATCTCTATCAATACGATGCACCAACTCTAAGAAACGAGCCTCAGGGCGCAGCGCACGCAGCGCTTCTATTGCGCCAAATTTCAAGCCGCTCCCACCATGTACTGCCGTGCCAGACGGTTTATTGAGGATCAAAACATGGTCATCTTCAAAGATAATGCAATGCTCTAACTCAGCCACTTTGTTCAGTTTAGTGTTAGGAGCTGTGGTTTCGTTGGCTGACTGCTCAATATTGACCGGTGGAATACGCACCACATCGCCAGCGCACAGTTTATACTCTGCTTTGATCCGTTTTTTGTTTACACGCACCTCCCCTTTACGCAGGATGCGATAAATCATACTTTTAGGAATTGTTTTTAATTGGTTGCGCAAGAAGTTATCAATGCGCTGACCAGCCATATCTTCATCTATGTCGATGAGTTGGACTTGGGTTCTAATTTCGCTCATAGCGGTATTGTAACACTGTGAATCGCGTAAATTCATATTTTCTTAGCAAGAGAAATATATTTTCATCGCTTATTCACCCTTAAATTGATGATAATTGCATCAATCAAAATGTGACTGTGGATAAAATTAATAATTACTCCGTAAGATTTCCCACTTAAAGTAGATAAAACTCTTTTAAAACAGACAACTAACAATATCACTTTTACGCCTATTTCCTTTTTTTTGACCTGTTCATAACAAAGCAGATTGCTGTGTTTACCTGTCACTGCTATAGTTCACAGCTGCAATGGATGAATTGGTGATTTTTTATTCTTTACCGTTCATTTTAGAGCAAAATAGTGAGTAGACAGCTAAGCGTCAGTGTGCTGCATATGGCGTAAGACACTATTGAGCGAAGCTATCTTGTTGCTCTACTCATCGTCATTTCATGTTGAGTAATTTCCGCCATATATGCGGATCGCAGGCAATCGTGTGCGTGTGATAACTGAAGTGCCCTAGAGCATCCCCTCCAGCCGGGAGGCTGCACCTTTAAGTCATGGGATCTGGCACCGTGAAAACGAACCGAAGCAACAAGATCAATAATCAAAACTAAAGAAAGATAACGAGATTTTTAAATGAAAAGAATGTTAATTAACGCCACTCAAAAAGAAGAGTTGCGTGTTGCGTTGGTAGATGGCCAGCGACTTTTTGATCTAGACATCGAGAGTCCAGGACATGAATCCAAAAAAGCGAATATCTATAAAGGACGTATCACCCGTGTTGAACCAAGTTTAGAAGCTGCTTTTGTAGATTACGGCGCTGAACGTCACGGCTTCCTTCCTCTCAAAGAAATTGCTCGCGAATACTTCCCAGAAGGTTATACCTATCAAGGCCGCCCAAGCATTAAAGAAGTGCTTAGAGAAGGTCAAGAAGTCATTGTTCAAGTAGAAAAAGAAGAGCGAGGCAGTAAAGGCGCTGCGCTAACTACTTTTGTTTCTCTTGCTGGCAGTTACTTAGTTCTGATGCCGAATAACCCTCGTGCTGGCGGTATTTCACGCCGTATCGAAGGCGACGAGCGTACCGAACTAAAAGCAGCACTAAGTACTCTTGAATTACCTCAAGGTATGGGTTTAATTGTTCGTACGGCAGGTGTAGGTAAAAGTGCAGAAGAACTTGAGTGGGATCTAAACGTTCTACTTAACCACTGGAGTGCAATTAAACAAGCCTCAGAACTGCACCCTGCACCATTACTTATCCACCAAGAAAGTAACGTTATTGTACGTGCCATTCGCGACTATTTACGCCGCGACATCGGCGAAATCCTCATTGATAGCAATACTATTTATGAACGTGCTCTTGAGCATATTCAGTTAGTGCGCCCAGATTTTGTCAGCCGTGTTAAAAAATACGATGGTGAAGTGCCACTGTTTAGTCATTACCAAATCGAAAGCCAAATTGAGTCGGCTTTCCAACGAGAAGTTCGTCTACCATCTGGTGGTTCGATCGTCATCGACCCGACTGAAGCACTAACCTCTATTGATATCAACTCTGCTCGCGCTACTAAAGGCGGAGATATTGAAGAAACGGCTCTCAATACCAACTTAGAAGCTGCAGACGAAATTGCTCGCCAATTGCGCCTACGTGATTTAGGTGGTCTAGTCGTTATTGACTTCATTGATATGACACCAGTGCGCCATCAGCGTGAAGTTGAAAACCGCTTACGCGATGCAGTTCGTCTTGACAGAGCTCGAGTTCAAATTGGTCGTATTTCTCGCTTTGGTCTGCTTGAAATGTCTCGCCAACGTCTAAGCCCATCGCTAGCAGAGGCAAGCCATCATATCTGTCCTCGTTGTTCTGGCACTGGTGTTGTTCGTGATAATGAATCTCTAGCGCTATCTGTACTACGTTTGATCGAAGAAGAAGCGTTAAAAGATAACACTGCGCAAGTTTTAGCGGTGGTACCAGTTCCTATCGCCTCTTACTTGCTGAATGAGAAACGCCGCTCTATCAGTCATATCGAACGTATCCAAGAAGTTAATATCACTATTGTTCCAAATTCTGATATGGAAACTCCTCATTTCGAGGTTATCCGTGTTCGTGAAGGTGAAGAGCAAGACATCCTGTCTTATATGGTACCTAAAAAGCTTGAAGCTCTAAAAGAAGCCGAAAGTAAAGAACCTTCAGAGGCAGATTTCAGACCAAAACGCATTGAAGAGCCAGCTCTGAAAGGCTTTGCTGCACCAGCTCAAGCGCAAGCAGCCCCAGCTCCAGCACCAAAAGCGGCTCAACCTGTTGTAAAAGAAAATGTGGTTGAAGAAAGTGCTAAACCTGGTTTATTCAGTCGTATATTTAAAGCTATCGGCAGCCTATTCTCTGCACCTATTGAAGAAAAGAGCACAGAAAAAGAGCAAGAAAAACCAGAAAACAAACGTAGCCAGCAACCACGTCAACGTCGTGACCGCAACGACCAACGTCGCCGCAATAACCGCGATAATGCTAATCGTGACAAGAATAAGCGCAAGCCTGTTGCTGCTGAAAGTACTTCTGAAAAAGAAGTAACTCCGGCTGAACAGAGCAAACCGCAAACTCGTAAACCACGACAAGATCGTCGTAATAAGCGCGATGACCTAAAAACAGAAAAACTTGCAGAACAAGGTCAGCAACTTGCAGTAGAAGCACAACAAGCTGAACAAAAAGATGTTAAGACCGAAGAAAAAACGGCCAAGGTTAAAGAACGCCGTCAGCGCCGTAAACTGAATAAACAAGTTCGAGTGAAAGATCAAGCCGCTGCAAAAGAAGCAGTAGTAGCCATCGCTTCACAAGATACAGCGACTGTTGCTGAAGCCATCGAGACTGTGAAAGCCGAGTCAGTCAAAGCCACTGAGCCAACAACGGTTGTGTCTGATGATGCCAATAACAAAGATGAGCAAAATCAGCGCCGTAATCGTCGTTCACCTCGTCACTTACGTGCAAGTGGTCAACGCCGTCGTCGCGGTCGTGACCGTCGCCCTAACCCATTCCGCCTTCGTAAAGGTGGAGTTGCATCACCAGAAATGGCGATGGGTAAAGTGATGCCTCGTTATGACTTAGCTAAAGCTCCAGCTCAAGCACCTCGCCAAGAAGAGAAAGTTGAAGCTCCGGTTGTTGAAACCGTAGCAACAGTTGTAGCAGATACTACCACTAAGGTCATCGGTGGCTTCGCATGTCCAGAAATGGCAATGGGCAAAGTGATTATTCGCAGCGCCGCAGAACCAAAAGCTGAAACGCCAGTACAAGCACCTGTTGAGGTTGTTGTTGAAACACCACAACCAGTGGAAGTAACTGAAATAACGACGGTAAAAGAAGTTAAAACTCCAGAACTGGTTGAAAAACCAGCGGCAACTTCAAACATTTCACTACCTAAAACCATTAAAGCTCATGCTTGTGCACCGATGGCAAAAGCGCCAGGTTCAAACGAACTAAAAGAGATTGAAGTGGTTTCGGCTCCATTGCGTTCAGAACGCTATGAAGCTCGTGGTGCAGGCAGTCAAGTTGCCCGTAGCCAAGCAGGCTCAGCAATGAGTAAACCTCAAAGCATTTAGCATTAGCTATACCATCGAAAGGGCTGCTTTATTGCGGCCCTTTTTATTTATCTCGAGGAAACTATTTACCACAAATATGATTCAATACTTGCTTCATTATTGAACTTAATCACAGTTTTCTGTAGCATTCCCCGCTTCGAGCCGACGACGTTTCTCTTACTCCATTGCTCTTTTTTAATACATTTTGCTTGGGTTACATTTAAGAGTGGACGGTTGGACTACATTCATTATTCGCAAACACTGAGTACTCATGTTCGAATTTCCAAAATTTTCTAAGCACTCTGTAAAAAATGATGTGCTTTCTGGTTTAACCGTTGCCCTTGCTCTGGTTCCAGAAGCTGTAGCTTTTGCCTTTGTCGCTGGTGTTGACCCAATGGTGGGACTATATGCCGCCTTTATTGTTGGTCTGATCACTTCTATTTTTGGCGGCCGCCCTGGTATGATTTCTGGCGCAACTGGCGCTATGGCCGTGGTAATGGTAAGCCTAGTTGCAACCCATGGTGTCCAATATCTTTTTGCGGCAATCTTATTTGCAGGGCTGCTGCAAATTACCGCTGGTATCTTCAAGTTAGGTAAGTTTATTCGCATGGTGCCTCACCCTGTGATGATTGGCTTCGTCAATGGCTTGGCAATTGTGATCTTCTTAGCTCAACTTGGTCAATTTAAAGCGCCAGATTTATCGGGGGCACTTAGTTGGTTGCCAAGCGATCAAATGTTCCTAATGCTGGGGCTGGTTGCTCTAACCATGGCGATTATTCATTTCTTACCTAAACTAACAACAGCCGTCCCTTCTTCGTTAGTGGCTATTGTGACCATTACGCTATTGGTCCAAGGTCTGGGTTTAGACACACGAACTGTGGTGGATTTCTTACGCACAATGTCTGGAAATGAAGCAGCAACGCTTGCTGGAACCTTACCAACATTCGCTATTCCAAGCGTACCGTTCACTTGGGAAACACTACAAATCATTCTTCCTTATTCAATTATTTTAGCCGCGATCGGTTTAATTGAATCCTTGCTTACACTTACAGTATTGGATGAAATGACAAACACTCGCGGACAGTCAAACCGTGAATGTGTCGGTCAAGGTTTAGCTAATGTCACTTGTTCAATGTTTGGCGCAATGGGTGGTTGTGCGATGATCGGTCAATCGATGATCAACGTAAACTCGGGCGGTCGCGGACGCCTATCTGGTATAGTGGCGGCAGTGATGCTGTTGTGCTTTATTTTATTCGCTTCAGCACTGATTGAGATGATCCCGCTAGCTGCACTGGTTGGTGTGATGTTTATGGTCGTGATTGGAACCTTCGAATGGGCAACGTTTAAACTTGCTCGCCGCGTACCGAAGCAGGACTTCTTTGTCATTGTATTGGTAACGGTAGTAACGGTACTCACTGATTTAGCCATCGCTGTGGCAGTCGGTGTAATTACATCAGCACTCATGTTTGCATGGGAACACGCAAAACATATTTACGCCAGTAGCCAAATCAATGCTGAAGGCTCTAAGGTTTATCATATTAATGGACCTATCTTCTTTGGCTCTGCAGCAAACTTCCTTGAGTTATTTGATGCACAAAACGACCCACAGGATGTCATCGTTGATTTCGCACGCTCACGAGTAGCGGACCATTCAGCAATTGAAGCCATTGAAACGATCGCCGAAAGATATACTGCTCTTGGAAAAACGCTGCATTTACGACATTTAAGCCAAGACTGTCGTGCTCTGTTACATAAAGCAGGTAGCTTGGTTGAAATTAATGTAAAAGAAGATCCTAGCTACAAAGTTGCCACCGATGTTTTAGCTGGCTAACTTACACATCTTCTCTTAAGAATAAGGCTTCCGATGGAAGCCTTATTACTTTTCACTTGCTGAAGATTCCAGCGTCCCATAGCATGATGTTCTTGCATCATGGACTGGACTATTCAATGAATTGGATTTTTTTCACCTTTCTGGCTGCTTTTATGCAGTCTTGGCGTAACGCATTCCAAAGCCGCCTCGCTGGTGAAGTAAGCACCACCGGCGTCACCCTTGCTCGTTTTTTATGGGCTAGCCCAATTGCAGCACTCTATCTTGCTTTTTTGTATGGCTTACAACCGACCGTAATGCCTACCTTTTCATCTACATTCATTACCTTTATTGTCGCTGCTGCGCTGATGCAAATTGTCGCAACTGCACTGATGGTTAAATTATTTAAGTTTAATAACTATGCAGTCGGTGCAGGTCTAGCAAAAAGTGAAGCACTAGTCGCCGCAATTTTAGGCATGATATTTTTTGGTACTAACTTATCGTTTTGGGGCTGGTTAGGCGTCATCATCGGTGGGGTCGGGGTTTTCTTAATGAGCACTCAGGGCAACCTGCGACAAATGTCGCTAATGACCATTTTACTAGGACTAGGAAGTGGTAGTGCTTTTGCTCTTACCTCGTTGTGGATACGCGAAGCAAGCTTATCACTTGGGCTACCATTTCCTCACAGCGCTGCCTGGGTGTTGTTACTGGTTATCTCACTACAAACCTTGCTACTCACTACTTATCTATTCATTGTAGACAAACACACCTTAACGCAGTTATGGATACGTCCTAAGCTCACTTTATTAACCAGTACAAGCAGCTGTATTGGCTCAATTGGTTGGTTTAGCGCCATGTCATTGCAAGCAGTTCCTTACGTAAAAACACTCGGGCAAATTGAAATATTTTTTACGATGCTCATTTCTGTGTTTTGGCTAAAACAAAAAATAAAGATAAAAGATGGGTTTGGACTCATGCTTGTTGCTCTTGCTGCCATTTTGGTAATGTGGGGATAAAGCAATAAGCATAACCACACGATAATTAGAAATAAAAAAGCCCTACCAAATGGCAGGGCTCATGATTACTAGAGATGTTACGTGCTAGCGAAAACAACTCATAAAAGTATTACTTACTTTTTAGCTTTCTTTGCTTTTGGCTCTTCAGTTTTCTTAATTACTGTAGTGCCTTCAAACGTTTCGCCTTCAACAAATGCTTTACCGTAGTAAGAAGCGGTTAGAACTTCTTTCAACTCACTGATTAGTGGGTAACGTGGGTTAGCACCTGTACATTGGTCATCAAACGCTTCAACTGATAGTTGGTCTAGTTTCGCTAGGAAGTCAGCTTCTGGAACACCAGCAGCTTGAATTGATAGCGGGATATCTAGTGCAATTTTCAGCTCTTCCAACCATGCTAGTAGACGTTCAATCTTCTGAGCAGTACGGTCACCAGCTTGGCTTAGGCCTAAGTGGTCAGCAACTTCAGCATAACGACGGCGAGCTTGTGGGCTTGCGTACTGAGAGAATGCAGTTTGTTTAGTTGGGTTATCGTTCGCGTTGTAACGTACAACGTTAGAGATAAGTAGTGCGTTAGCTAGGCCGTGTGGTACGTGGAATTCAGCACCTACTTTGTGAGCCATTGAGTGACACACACCTAGGAAAGCATTCGCAAACGCAATACCAGCGATAGTAGCGGCATTGTGTACTTTCTCACGAGCGATTGGGTCGCTTGCACCATTTGCATAGCTAGATGGTAGGTACTCTTTAAGCATCTTAAGTGCTTGTAGAGCTTGACCGTCTGAGTATTCGTTCGCTAGAACTGACACATAAGCTTCTAGTGCGTGAGTTACTGCATCGTAACCACCAAACGCTGTTAGAGACTTAGGCATGTTCATAACAAGGTTCGCATCAACGATAGCCATGTTAGGAGTTAGTTCGTAGTCAGCTAGTGGGTATTTAGCACCAGTTTTGTCGTCTGTAACAACCGCGAATGGCGTAACTTCTGAACCTGTACCTGAAGTTGTAGTAATACATACAAGCTCAGCTTTTTGACCCATTTTAGGGAACTTGTAGATACGTTTACGGATATCCATAAAGCGCATTGCTAGTTCTTCAAAGTGAGTTTCTGGGTGCTCGTACATAACCCACATGATTTTAGCTGCATCCATTGGTGAACCACCACCTAGAGCAAGAATCACGTCTGGTTGGAAGCTCTTCATTGCTTCTGCGCCTTTCTCTACGATTGATAGAGTTGGATCTGCTTCTACATCAAAGAATGTTTGAACTTCGATACCTTGAGCTTTAAGAAGCTTAACGACTTCATCTGCGTAGCCGTTGTTGAATAGGAAACGGTCAGTTACTAGGAATGCACGTTTCTTACCTTCAAGATCGCTCATTGCGATTGGAAGGCTACCACGACGGAAGTAGATAGACTTAGGTAGTTTGTGCCACAACATATTTTCAGCTCGCTTCGCTACAGTTTTCTTGTTGATAAGGTGCTTAGGACCTACGTTCTCAGAGATAGAGTTACCACCCCATGAACCACAACCAAGAGTTAGAGAAGGTGCAACGTTAAAGTTGTAAAGGTCACCGATACCACCGTGAGTAGTTGGGATATTTACAAGAATACGTGCTGTCTTCATTTTGTCACCGAAGTAACGGATGCGGTCAGCATTAACGTCTTGATTAGTGTATAGACCAGATGTGTGACCGATACCGCCAATCTCAACCATTTTCTCAGCTTGCTCTACTGCGTTTTCGAAAGAAGACGCGCGGAACATACCAAGAGTTGGAGACAGTTTCTCGTGAGCGAATTCGTCATCATAAGAAACTTCACCAATACCTTCACCAACAAGGATCTTAGTATCAGCAGGTACTTTAACGCCAGCCATTTCAGCGATTGCTGTTGCAGGTTGACCTACAATTTTCGCGTTTAGTGCGCCGTCGATAAGCAGTACTTTACGTACTTTATCAGCGTCAGCTTTGCTTAATACATGAGCTTTATGAGTTGCGAAACGCTCTTTCACTTCATCATAAACTTCATCCATAACGATAACCGCTTGCTCAGAAGCACAAACTACACCGTTATCAAATGTTTTTGACATAAGAACAGAAGCTACTGCACGTTTAATATCCGCAGTTTCATCAATAACAACAGGAACGTTACCTGCACCAACACCGATAGCTGGCTTACCAGAAGAGTAAGCAGCTTTAACCATGCCTGGACCACCAGTTGCAAGGATAAGAGCAATGCCATCGTGCTTCATAAGTGCATTAGAAAGCTCTACAGACGGTTGATCAATCCAACCAATGATGTCTTTTGGTGCACCTGCTGCTACTGCTGCATCCAAAACAAGTTTCGCTGCATCGTTAGTTGAGTTCTTAGCACGTGGGTGTGGTGAGAAGATGATGCCGTTACGAGTTTTAAGAGAGATTAGAGATTTGAAGATAGCGGTAGAAGTTGGGTTAGTGGTTGGAACGATACCACAGATAATGCCAACTGGTTCAGCGATAGTCATTGTGCCGAACTCTTCGTTTTCTTCAAGAATGCCACACGTTTTTTCGTCTTTGTATTTGTTGTAAATGAACTCAGACGCAAAGTGGTTCTTGATTACTTTATCTTCAACAATACCCATGCCAGATTCTGCTACCGCTTGTTGCGCTAGAGGAATACGAGCTTGGTTAGCTGCTAATGATGCTGCGCGGAAAATTTTATCTACTTGCTCTTGAGAGTAAGTAGCGAATTCTGCTTGAGCTGCTTTTACGCGAGCTACGAGTGCATCAAGTTCAGCCAAATTTGTTACAGGCATAGTGGATCTCCTAAAAATAGAAAAATTAAAAACTCTTTATTAAGCACACAGTCTCTAAGGGTTAATTCTCTCAATGACTTAAGTAATCGTAGACTTAGTAAATTGCTTTCAGGACTGAGTATAATATTTCAGGGTATGAAAAAAATTGACTCAGATCAGTTCTGAAAAATTAATTACCCACTTAGGGGTAAAGCCCAACAAAAACAATAATTAAATCATTGAAAAATAAAAACAAAACAACAACGAGTCACATGATTAAAAAAGCTTCATTTGAACAACAAAAAATTTAAAAGCTAAAACATTTTGTAAAAAAGTTTCATTTTTGAACAATACAGGCAAAATTCATCGCCTTTTACGTGCTACTAACAGTATATCGACTATCGCTTTAAGCACCACCGACAGCTCTATATTTTATTAAAAATGTGCAGATGTTAACAATTGTGTAAAAACTAACACCATTAGCCCTCATGTCAAAAACAATTCACAAACATTACCTGTGTCGAATTAGTTTTTCTCAGCAATGAAACGCCAATAACTTTAGTTTTTTTCATTCGTGATATTCTCTGGTTTGGCTTACATTACGTACGAAATATTTCATCTAAGTGATCGCTCCGAGACTGACGCCATGCAAACCATTGAGCTAGCCATTTTCTTACAGTTTTTCTTAGGTTTAGTCGCCGCAGTTAACCCTGTCGGTATTATGCCTATTTTTGTGTCCCTAACGGGGCACATGACACAAGAAGAAAAGCACAAAACAGCCGCTACTGCGAATATTGCTGTTGCTGTGATCTTAATTGTTTCGCTTCTCGCTGGGCAGCTTCTTTTAGATATGTTCAGTATTTCACTCGACTCATTCCGTGTTGCCGGTGGTCTGCTTTTGTTAAGCATCGCGTTTTCAATGATGAGTGGTAAGTTAGGTGAAGATAAGCAGAACAAACAAGAAAAATCTGAATACATTAGCCGCGAGCAAATTGGGGTAGTACCTCTTGCCATGCCATTAATGGCTGGCCCAGGTGCCATCAGTTCGACCATCGTTTATGGTTCGCGTTATCCAAGCCTGTTTGATACCGTCGGGATCGCCATTACCATTATTGTGTTTAGTTTGTGCTCATGGATGCTGTTTCGCTCAGCGCCATACATTGTTAGGCTGCTAGGTCAAACAGGGATTAACGTGATCACACGGATTATGGGCTTAATTCTCGGTGCACTTGGTATCGAGTTCATCGCTAACGGATTAAGAAACTTGTTCCCAGGATTGGCGTAACACTCTATTAACGCTATGATATTGCGACCTACCTACTGTGTCGCAATATCATGTCTCAGCAATCTATTAAGCATCACCTTTACATCATCATCTTTGGTACTCATACCAAAGCGGGCCGGGCTTTTGATTTATCACTGATCATTGCAATCATGATATCTCTATCGATACTCATTCTGGAGTCAATACCCGAAGTAGCTCAGGTATGGGGTTCATGGCTACGATATGGTGAGTATGCATTTACCACGCTATTCACACTCGAATACCTGCTTAGATTATACTGTTCACCAAAGCCTAGTGCTTACGCAAAAAGTTTTTATGGCGTTGTAGACCTTCTTGCTATTTTGCCTACGTATATTGCATTTTTCTTCCCTGGCGCCTCGTTTATGGGTGTGATTCGCCTACTGCGTGTGTTGCGTATTTTCCGCATCCTCAAGCTGGTTCGTTATTTACAAGATTCAAATATTTTGCTTCGTTCATTAATGATGGCAAAAAGAAAAATATTCATATTTTTCAGTGCAGTTGCCATTCTTGTGACTATATTTGGCGCGTTAATTTTTGTGATTGAAGGGCCAGAGCACGGATTTAACAGCATACCCGAAAGTATTTACTGGGCGATTGTGACTATTACCACCGTTGGTTATGGAGATTTGGTTCCCAAAACTGCACTAGGTCAAGGTATTGCTGCGATGACGATGCTATTAGGATATTCGATTCTGGCAGTACCAACCGGCATCATTACCGCTGAACTGAATAATGAAATGTACTCACACCGCCAGTTAGTCAAATGCCCAAATTGTTCACAAAGCGGTCATGAATCAGACGCCTTATTTTGCAAGCATTGTGGTAGCCAACTAGCAGATCCAGAGAAGAGAGTCGTTCCAATTGAGAGCCATCAAAAAGAAGAGCGCCTTTAGGCGCTCTCGGTAGAATACGTTTTTCTGAAAAACAATATTTATTTCTTTTCAGCCAGGATAATGCGTAAAGTACGACGTAATGGCTCAGCAGCACCCCACAAGAGTTGGTCACCAACCGTAAAGGCATTTAAGAAATCATCACCCATTGCCATTTTACGCAAGCGGCCAACAGGAATTGACAATGTACCCGTCACTTTTGCTGGGCTTAGTTCTTGAGCGGTAATATCACGATCATTTGGAATCACTTTAACCCAATCATTGTGGGTAGCAATCATCTCTTCAATCTCATCCATTGGCACATTTTGCTTTAGCTTAATCGTCAATGCTTGAGAGTGACAACGCATTGCACCGATTCGCACACAGGTGCCATCGATTGGGATTGGTGAAGATTGAAGACCGAGGATTTTGTTCGCTTCAACGCCCGCTTTCCACTCTTCTTTGCTTTGACCATTATCACGTTTAACGTCAATCCAAGGGATAAGAGAACCAGCTAGTGGCGCACCGAATTGATCCGTTGGGAAAGAAGACGAACGCATGGTTTCCGCAACTTTTCTATCAATGTCTAAAATAGAGCTTGATGGATTTGCAAGCTCTGAGCTGACTGAATCATTAATAACGCCCATTTGTGAAATAAGCTCGCGCATATTCTGCGCGCCTGCGCCAGAGGCCGCCTGATAAGTCATGGCACTAGTCCACTCGACAAGACCTTTTTCATACAGACCACCTAAGCCCATTAACATAAGGCTGACAGTACAGTTACCGCCAACAAACGTGTTGGTGCCAGAATGAATACCTTGCTGGATTTGTGCTAAGTTAACGGGATCTAAAGTGATGATGGATTCTTTGTCCATACGGAGGGTGGATGCCGCATCGATCCAATACCCTTTCCAACCCGCTTGTCGTAATGCCGGGTAAACCTTTTCAGTATAGCTACCACCCTGACAAGTAATCACCGCATCGAGTTGTTTTAGGCTATCAATATCGTAGGCGTCTTGCAGAAGACCCGCTTCTTTTCCTAAAGAAGGGGCAGGAATACCGATTTGGGATGTACTGTAAAAAACAGGCTCAATCAGATCGAAGTCTTTTTCTTCAACCATACGCTGCATCAATACAGAACCGACCATACCACGCCAACCAACTAAACCTACTCTCATCGCGCTAACTCTCCGTGTATCTAAAAAAGTAAAAAATGTACCCCACCATCTATAAGTGGTTCAGCATAAAATCTCAAGACTTTCTTGGTAAAAATCGTTACTTTTTGTTCTGAAATACCCCTTATTCACTAAAAATGGCCAAGAGTTAGGAAATCACCATTTAAGTCGTTATTCAGAATTTAATAATAAACCAGACGCTAAATTATCACGCCCCTGTTACACAATAAAACCATGTTACAAAACATTTCGCTCTATTAATTTTAACCAAAAGCAACATTTAATGCTATTAATTAACCGAACGAACGACACGAATCACATACGAGAGGTTTAATGTCGATATATTATTCTGGGTAATGTAAAGTGCAGGCGAACTCAGTGAGGGCATGAAGATGCCTTTGGCTCATAAATCTGACAAGAGGCTCTTTTATGACGCAAGTCCCCCAACGCCTGCCAAGCATAATGCAAGTTATTATTGCGCTAGGCTTATTCCTATTACTCGCATTTTCGTTTACTGCTCAACTCGATTTACCTATCCAACTCGCTCTATATATTGGTTGGTTTATCATCATTGTGTTGGGTGTTAGATTGGGTCACCAATATAAAGATTTAGAAAAAGCAGCACTTAATGGTATTTCTAACGGCTTAGGCGCTGTTTTAATACTTTTAGCCGTTGGTGCACTAGTGGGGACTTGGATCTCTGGCGGAATCGTACCAACCATCATTTATTATGGCCTTCAGGCAATACATCCTTCGATTTTCCTTCTTGCCACAATGATTATCTGCTCTCTGACTGCGTTAGCGACTGGTACATCATGGGGCGCAGCAGGTACAGCCGGCATTGCAATGATGGGTATTGGGCAAGGTCTAGGTGTTCCTGCGCCAATAACTGCTGGTGCTGTACTATCTGGCTGCTATTTTGGCGATAAGATGTCACCGTTGTCAGATTCAGTGATTCTTGCTTCATCAATGTCGAACGTTGAAGTCATGGAGCATATCAAAGGGATGCTGCCCATTGCTTTAATCAGCTACATCATTACTGGCATCATGTTTACACTGTTTGGCTTCCATTACGCAGGTAATGTCGATATGTCTCAGGTTCAAGGTGTTATTAAAGCCATGGAGACACAATTCTACATTACGCCGTATTCATTTGTTCCTGTATTGATTGTCCTTGGCCTGTTGGCTATGCGTATGCCGTCTTTCCCTGTCATTAGCTTCGGCTCATTGCTTGGTATTATTTGGGCGGTGATGATCCAAGATGTCGATTTCCTACGCGCTTTCAATACCGCTTGGGCTCCTTATAGTATTGAATCTGGCGTTGATTTTATCGACTCGATACTAAACCGTGGCGGTATGTCATCAATGTTAGGCTCAGTCGCTGTGATCGTATTTGGTCTTGGATTTGGTGGTTTACTGGATAAAGTTGGAGTTTTAGAAACCATAGCTAAGCTATTCGAGCGCCGTGTAACAAGCGCAGGTTCTCTGGCTACTAGCACAATTGGTACGGCATTTATGGGTAACGTTTTCGGCTCTGCAATGTATGTATCCTTGATACTGACGCCTAAAATCTGCGCGAAAAACTACGACCGATTAGGTTACCAACGCAAGAATCTATCACGTAATGCCGAATTTGGTGGCACCTTAACTTCAGGCATGGTTCCATGGAGTGATAATGGTATATACATGGCGAGTATTTTAGGTGTTGCAACTCTTTCTTATGCGCCCTTCATGTGGTTAAGTTTTGTGTGCATCATCGTCACCATATTTACCTCATATATGGGTTGG
This sequence comes from Vibrio sp. 1180_3, assembly GCF_029478545.1. NCBI lineage: Bacteria > Pseudomonadati > Pseudomonadota > Gammaproteobacteria > Vibrionales > Vibrionaceae > Vibrio > Vibrio sp. 1180_3. The sequence goes on along the minus strand of NZ_SJFM01000019.1, from coordinate 9,519 downwards.
TTCGTTGATAAATGTGACCCTACAACACCAACAGAAACCGATGAAGAACTTGCCGAACTCAGCTTAAAAAAACAGTCCGTTTAGCTAAGTAATCTGTTTAACAAATAAAAAGCTGAGCCCATTTTGGTGCTCAGCTTTTTTGTTATTTGTCTAAATGAAGCCGCGCACTCTCAATGGCAGAAGATAGATATTTAGCCAAAAGGTGAAGTTGTTCTTCACTAGGTATTGAACCGTTATCTAACACCTGCTCAATCTCATACGAGATCTGCTTTAAACCTTCAGCACCTAAATTTGCTGCCACACTTTTTAAGCTATGTACTCGCCTTCGAGCCGCTTTTCTATCGGAATGAATTAACGACTCAAGTTGCTCTGCATCTTGACTATGATCTTGAATAAAGACACCGAGTAACATTTGTACTGAATCGTTATCTCCATTTAGGGCATCTAGCATCTGCTGCACATCCACCTTTGACTCAGCATATTTAGGCGTTAGCGCTGCCGTATCAATAATTTCATTTACCTCAGCCTTCTGCACTTTAGGTTCTTTTACAACGGTTCCTTCTTCATCTGGCTCAACCGTTTCCGAGCCTACCGCCACTTGACTCGAAATGCTTAACAACCAGCCCATCAACAACAGTGCGATGGCACTAATAGCGGTGATCACATAACCATATGATTTGAGCAAATAATGATATTGATCCTCAACATGGGTAATTTGTTGATAGATAGAATGACGCAATAAGTTCTGTACTAAATAGGCTCCTTGGGCATATTGGTTCAGTAGTTCCGAAGCTTGTGCTAACGACTGCTCTAATTCTTGCTTTTGCGCTGGAGGCAACTGTTGAGCTTCAACATAGAGCCTATCTAATGTGCGATATATTTGAGGATTTTGCTCCATATCGCTAAACATCGCTTCAAATACATAGGCACCCAAAGTTGTGTATTTTTGTTGTACTTCTGGGGGAGTAGTCGGCTTATCACGCAATAACTTCAACTGTTCAACTAACTCTTGAATCTTTAACTCAATCGACAAATAAGATCTTGTTAATTGGATATATCGATCTGTTACGTGCAACAGTTGCTGAATATCAGGCTGAAAAAGGTGTACCCGATGTTCCACCTCAAGCTGTAAACGTAACGAATAGAGTAACTGAATATTCAAAGCCAAGTCATTAGCACGAGCGGAACGGTACGGTTCTTTGAAATAAAGTGAGCTTCTTAATTCATCAACGCTATTGCCGAGCTCTTCTACTGCTGACATTGTTTGGTAACTGGAATGGTTCTGCCAATAAACAGTACCAATCAAAGCTGCCCAACCGAGAAGGATCAACAGATAATATCTGACTTTAATACCATTCCATTTCCTATAACCAAACACTTGCGCTACCACATCTAATTTACAATTAAATACAAGCATATACCTAAAGTAGTGAGCCTGCTCTGTTACCGATTAAAACGATGACAAAAAAAGAGAGCCATCTCAAGCTCTCCTTCTCATCAGTTTTTAGCGATTTCGTGTTAGTTGATCACGTAGATTAGGCGGCGTCCCTTTGATGGTCAACGTGTCCGTCTCTGGGTCGTAAAAAATACGCTCACCCAGCAACAGGCTATCAAAGCTAACATTTAGTCCCCCACCAGCACCAACAAATTTAGTTAGCTTACGTACGGTAGAACGATCACCGGGAAAACTGTCTTCAAGATCATAGCCATGCGCTGCAGTATACTCTAGGAAACTGGTTCCATCTTGGCTTGGGGACAACTCACCAGACAACTCGCGAACTTGAATCTCTTCGCCTGCTTTAATCTGTTCGTTACAGTAGTCGTACACTTGCTTTTTGTAATTTATCGCTTCATCTTTTTCTAGCTTAGAATCAGAGCAGAAATCTTGCACCGCTTGCATCAATACTTGGTTTTGAACCTTGGTATCTAAACCTACATCAGCTTGCAGAAAATCTAAAAAGAAATCAGATACTTTGCGCCCTACACGCCCTTTGATATAAGCAAGGTAACGATTCGATTCTTTGTCGGTTTCAAAGCTGGATAAGTCAATACGAGCAACAATATCCATTTTGCTAATATCGAGATAATCGGTGGCACTAATATCCAAACCTTCTGTCACTTTCAAACTTTGGTTAAGAGGCAGGATCCCGATAAATAAGTAATCGGTCGCGAGAGACTGATATTCAGCCATCACTAAAATACCTTCATCGGCAAAAGGATATTTTGACAATTCTTCTTTTAGCCTCTGGGCACTAACTTGAGAAAAATCATAAAAATTACGCTCACCTTGGCGAAGTTCCTGCAACCAAGTTTGAAAATCACTGTCAGATTTAAACGAACCAAAGCCTTTACCTGCCTTCGAGTTAAATACGCGATGCAGCTCTGCGACTAGGTTTTCTGTGGAAGTATCATTATCTAAAGATTGTGAGCGGTACTTAACAACCAGCTCGTCTTGTTCATTTTTGCTCAGTTGGTGCAAAATCACATTGGTAAGGTGAAGGCTCATAGTGAAATTATCATCGTTCTGGTTTCAGTTGTAAGGCATTGTAGGTTATCATAAGCCGCTTTTACTATCATCATTAGAGTCTTTATGCCAATTACATCTAAATACAGCGACGAGAAAATTGAAACGATTTTGACTGAGGTTGCTGCCATTCTCGAAAAACACAGTGCCTCTCCAGAGCTCACTCTTATGATTGCGGGAAATATTGCAACCAATGTCTTAAACCAGAACGTTGCAGCTTCACAACGCAAGACGATTGCTGAAAAATTTGCTCATGCTTTAATGTCGTCTCTAGAAGACAACACCCACTAATAAGAATGTATAGATAGAAATCACATGGTAGATAGCGAAAATACATACGGTGAACGCGTATCACGTTTGGTTGGTTGGGGGCATTGGTTTGCTTTCTTCAACATAATAGCAGCGATGCTTATTGGTACTCGATACATTGTCCAATCACCATGGCCTGAAACCTTGCTAGGGCAATTTTACCTGGCGTTTTCATGGGTTGGGCATTTTGGGTTTCTTGTTTTCGCTCTCTATCTACTCGTGCTATTTCCTCTGACATTTGTCATTCCGTCACGCAAACTATTTCGTTTTGTGGCGGTTTGCTTTGCTACCCTAGGCTTAACGACTTTATTGATCGACACTCAAGCCTACCAAGCAATCAATCTCCATTTGACCCCAATAGTATGGGAGTTACTGTTTACCGATGAAGCCAGTACGATCAGCGCTGACTTGCAACATTTATTTGTTGTCATGCCGCTCATTTTTCTGTTGCAGCTTGGCTTGTCCGAATGGGTGTGGCGTAAACAAAGAAAATTATCACACAAGCACGTTGGTCGCCCAATCGCGGCTGTCTTTTTTGTAAGCTTTATTACTAGCCATTTGATATACGTTTGGTCTGACGCTTATTTAGAAAGTTCTGTGACCAGTCAAAAATCGAATTTTCCTCTTTCCTATCCAATGACAGCAAAATCATTCATGGAAGAGCATGGGTTATTTAACCGTGACGAATATCTAAAACGCTTAAAAGACAAGCCTGATAATGTTGACCTGGTTCGTTACCCTATCGAACCACTTAAATTTGAACGCAGAGCCAATAACCTGAACATTTTACTCGTTAGCGTAAACAATTTAAGAAGCGATGTATTGACACCAGAGATCATGCCAAGTGCTTATCAATTTGCCAGCCAAAACTTGAAATTCAATAATCATTACAGTTCAAGTAATGATATGTTTGGTATTTTTGGCCTCTTTTACGGTCTGCCTAGTAGTTATGCAAGCAGTATTCGCTCTCAAGGTGAATCACCAATATTGATTAATGTTCTTCAGCAGCAAAACTACCAATTTGGTCTGTTCAGTGGTGATAATTTTGATGACTCACTCTATGAAGAGACGGTATTCAGAAACCTGAATGTATCAAAAGCACCATTCAACAAAAACAGTAGTCATGACGAACAAACTATTGAACGCTGGGCGAAATGGGTGCCACAACAGGCAAATAAACCTTGGTTTAGTTACTTGGAACTTACTACGGTTGATAACTTTAATGATTTTGATAAATCACCGACCAAAAGTAGTACCAGTGACCGTTTAAGAGCTGGCTATAATAACTCGGCCAATTCAGCTGACAAAGAACTCGGACTACTGTTTAACAAACTAGAAGAATTACAACTGCAAGCAAATACTGTTGTCGTGATCACTTCTAATCATGGCGCTGAATTTAATGAGACTAAAACCAATAGTTGGGGCGCAAATAGCAACTACAGCCGCTACCAATTACAGGTTCCGATGATTATCCATTGGCCTGGTAAAGTCGCAGGGGAATATTCACATCGCTCAAGTCACCTCGATTTTTCAGTAACTCTGCTTCAAGATCTACTAGGAGTTTCTTCTAACCCAACCGATTTTAGCAGTGGCAGAAACTTGTTTAATGAAAGCAAGAGAAAGTGGATTTTGGCTGGAGACTCAAGAGAATTAGCGCTCATCACTGCAAAGCAAACCACGGTTATCGACAAATTTGGCAACTTCAAGCTATTTGATGAAAACTATCAGCGCCAGAGCAATACCAGCCCAACGCTACCAGTGCTGATGCAGGGCTTAACCGAACTGCAGCGTTTTTATGCTAAAGATAATTAAATCAGGCTGTTAGAACTATTGTCTCTTGACGATAAAAAGAAAAATGAGTAGATTACGCAAATCGGACTGTAGCGCAGCTTGGTAGCGCACCGTCATGGGGTGTCGGGGGTCGGAGGTTCAAATCCTCTCAGTCCGACCATACACCTAGAAAAGAGAGCTTCGGCTCTCTTTTTTTATATAAAGAACATATATCTTTTGATAAAAAATACCATTAAACGCACACAAAACAACCAAACGGTCGTTTTGGCACTTTACAAGTGAAAACAGTATCGCTAATATGCGCAACAACACGGAGAGATGGCTGAGTGGTCGAAAGCACCGGTCTTGAAAACCGGCAACCGTTAATAGCGGTTCTAGGGTTCAAATCCCTATCTCTCCGCCATATTAAGAGACAACCCACTAGAAATAGTGGGTTTTTTCGTATCTGAAACCTCGAGATTCATATTGCACAGAAAGGTAATATGACAACATCACGCTTGCACTTGGTCAGGTTCAGTCTGCCGATGACTGCACCATAGTACAAAAATTTGGATCGTAACGGTAGGCAATAGCAGTTTTCGTCTGCGCATTTAAATTAACCCATTCAGTCATGCGAGCAACAGCAAAAATAACATCCTCTGCACGTTGTACCATTTTCTGGGTGTATTACGCTTGAGGGTCTGAGTAATCCGGCAACCACGAGCGTATCAGAAGGCTGCAGAGTTTTTGACGTGTACCAAAATGAAATCCCTATGTCTGCATCAAACTTCCCTAAATCAATGAGTTGGCCTTTATAACGGCGTTCATAGAAATGAACATCTCCCACTGCCACTAAAGCCAGTTCGAAATCGATGGCTCCGTAAGCAACTTTAAAACCGGGTAAGTGGCCGTTACTCTTGTCCCCCATTTAATTCCATAAAAATCTTCATTTTATTATAAATGACGTATTTCAAGCTTATAGTTATATATCATTAGCATACCCTTCAGCCCAACATATAAATCACTGCAAATATCATGATTTTTCACTACATTTTAAACGCAAAAACAATAATGATGCATAGCGCCCAGTAGCATATTAAGCCTATTTATATTTAGCGAACAACTAGCGAAACTATCAATCTAAATTGCAGAGAATTTTATGCCATACACAGTACCGCCACGATCTCATACAACACCGGCCATGCAACATAGAATAAGCACAGGTCAGCATCAGCGATATTTCTTCGGCACACAAATAAAAAGTATACGTAGGGCGGGTTTTCGTACGAAAAGACCACCAATAAGCTCCCGTAATTATAAAAATCTAGCAGCTCATAAACCTGTTGAGGGTTGCTTTAAGCCAGGGCTGACAATGACGGTTCTTACATTACTGCAGTTGGCAGCTCTTTCACAACACAACTCTCTTTTACCGTCAGCACAAAAGCGCTCAGAAAGCTCAGCACTCTGTATACCGCCAGTTAAACCTAACAGAGATATCCTGCCATATAGGACACCATCAACAGTCCCATCACTACCCCTTATACAAACTCACCAATTACCGCCATCTGAAAGTAAAACAGGCCGCAAACCGTGGAGTTTATTACCTGTAGCAGAGGCATCTCCTTTACCGGCTAATAGCAATAAAGGTTTACCTTCAACAAATGACCAACGCGATTTTGAAATGGGTGAAGTCCTCGCAGAACTGAGCCATCTTATTTCTATCAATGACTCGACCAATTTATTACACATCTTCGACCTTTTAGAGAGAATCGATGTATTATTAGAGTTATACCCAGACCATCAAACACGGTCGTACTTTCCCCCCGGATTAGAGAGTGCGGCTCTGCATGGAGAAACGCCGCTACAGCGTGGAGCAAGAGAATGGGCAACAAAGAAGGGGTGTATTCCATTAGATTTTTTTCCCACTGACGGAACAACAAAGCACAAAGTCGGGTTTGTTTTGCAAAAAATTGCACGTTTTATTAAGAGTCCATCAAAAGAGATCATAGCAAACACTGCTGTATTGACGGCAACATTATCAGGATCTCCCTGCCTACCAAAAGCTGCAACGCCTGGTATAAATAAAGCCAGTATTGCTTCAGACTTTATATTAGCTTCATCTGTCGGTCTCGGGAAATATGCGGCATCCGTTGTTATTGGTTCTGCCTTAGAGGAAACAGGGCATTCACTTATGGTCGGGAGAGTAGATAAAAATCATCTTTTACAAAGCACAAAAGAAACACTCACATCATTAGCTACCCTAGCTGCATTTCACGCCGCTGGAAAAGGCCTATCTAAAGCCATCAACAAACTATATCGTAGCCCGTATTATACATCGGTCACAAAATACCTGGCTGATAATACCGCTAAATTTTTGGAAATCATTGGCCGCCAAGCTGAAGGTGTACTGCCAGCAGAAGCATTGGAACAGCTAAATAAAATAACTAAAATTGTAGGCATGTCTACCGAACATTTAACCGATCAGAAAGTATTGGTTCGAAAATACAATCGCAACTTTGGAAGCATGGCAAGAACAACATACGAAAGAAGCACAGATGCGCCAACTCTGAAAACTAGGGTATATTATGGGGAGATACCTCATGCACTAATACAAGATGTTGATGGTCAAACTATCGTTGTTGAACTTGGTATATCAAGCCCAGAAAACCCTAGCGCTAAACTATCTTCTCCGAAAATAACGGTTAATGGTGAGCATATCCGATTAAATTCAATTCGGTTCGAAAATGAAGATAAAGGGTTTATTGGCATTAGTGCTGGTGACCAAGAGCACAGAGTGCTTTTTGATCACATCACGGGGGAATGGAAACCTATTGAAATTTCGCAAAGAGAAATTAATAACGCAGCAATGCTCTCACCTAGAGGTGACAACAATTTTATGCCATTGAAAATTTTGGCAACGGATAAACAATCCTTCGCAGCTTTGTTACATGAGCATCCAAATTCGCATAATAAAGAAGATCAACTAATAAGAGCAAATGAAATACCTGCAGATATTCCGGTATTCCTCGGGATATACAAAGATAATATCATTCCATATATTGCCTATGCGGGTTTTGAATTACCAATTACTCGCGTTGTTATTGGTGATATCAATCAAATTAGAGTATTAGACCCAGTAAAAAATCAACCAACTGAGTATATTGTTAGATTTACAAATTATGGAAAAAAAGTAAACATCGATTCTGATATTTCATTAGCAGGCTGCAATCGATTGAAAAGATCTATAAATAGTCGAGTTGACTGCGATTTCACAGTAGGTGATGTGGGCAACGACTTGACTCAACCGCATGTTTTAAATAAGATATTTTCTATTGAAGGTATATTTACGGACGGTAAACGCTCCCTTAGTTTCAATCAAATTCATGCTGAAAATATACATTTTATATATTTTGATATAAACACAGGATTAATATACATCCATCCTTATAACTCTGAGCCAAGCTTAACAAAAGCATACAAAATCATTCCTATTGATAATGATAAAATCAGACTTCAAGATGCACTTAGTAATGACGAAAGTACGACTTTTACCCCTGAACAAACAAACTCTCTTAAAGTTAATTTAGGTCTAAAAGAGACTGATTTATACCCAATTACTAAAGATGATTATAACTTTAAAATTCCCAACCGCGTTAACATGTTCTGGGTTGGACCTAATCCATTCCCCCACATAGAACAGTTGAAAGCAAGCCTCAAAAATACAGCCAGTAAGAACACAAAATTTCATATTTTCTTTGATAGTCATGATGCAAACTACGATAAAGTAAAATCAGAAATATTGGCGCTTGATGGTAAAGAAAGAATAGAAATTCATGATATAAGAACAGACCCTCTTATGAAAAACCTAGTTGATAATAGAGCATATGAGGCAGCTAAAATAAATGGTTACCCAGCATTTCTATCCGATATAGCACGATACACCATTCAAGGAACAAATGGGGTTGGTGGGGTATATATAGACTCGAAACATACAGTGGTAACAATGTCCGATGAGCTAGGTTACATTGATGAAAGTGGTCTCCTTGGTGCAAGTAACTTGTGTAAATCGTCTTCGTCTATTAATAAATATATATTTAATAACGATGTTATCGTTACTTCAAATTTAGGCAGTGAATTTTTGTTAGGATTGGCTGAAAAGGGGTTGAAAGTTCTCTCTGATACTGTGGAGGAAATAACTAATCACATTCCAAATAAGTTTGGTAGTTCTGATTTAACTAAGTATTTAGTGAAAGAATTCGGCGTTTCTGGCTTTTCAAATGAAATACAAAAAGTATCCCCATTAGCTAGGTATGCACGAATTAGGCTTATTCATGAAGGGAGGTTTATGGATGTTGATTGGGATAATGCTGCATTTCAATTTACCACCAATCAAGATGAGCTTGGAGCTAATGTTAAGATAGGCGAATACGCCCAGTCATGGAGGCACAGAAAAAAATAAATAAACTGCATTTCCTATCCTCAACACTAATCTATCAACATTGAACCATTATATTTAAAAACCAAGGGTCACAAGAATAGTGTGGTCCTATGACAATTTTTGTAAATTAAAAAATTTAAGCATGGGAATGACACCATGAGCAACTTTAAAAAGTCAATAATAAACGTATGAACTGATAAAAAAGTACATATCACTTTTTTTCACTACATAACAAGAGAAATAAGCGTAATAATATGAGTCATTTTAGTTTTTAACAGTGGAGTTGGATTTCATATTATGAAACATAAAAAATTTAATAAGTCATTAATTGCCTTGTCTTTGACCCTAGGGACTATACCGAATCAACTTGAAGATGCAGGCTTGAGAACCTGAAAATGATCATTAATTCGAGATGTCAAAGAGCCTGCGATCTCTGGAAGAGTCACAGAAAAAAATTGGTCTATTGCCGCCTTGAAGT
>NZ_SJFM01000198.1:0-375 GCF_029478545.1 Vibrio sp. 1180_3 | reverse complement strand
CGAATCCGTCTTAAATGCTTTGTTATGCAAATTCAATAAGATAAACCAGAAGTTACACTACATTTGATTAAGAAAACAATCAAAATATTGGTTAAGTGAACCAAGAATCAGCCAAAGCCTGAACCGTGATAAATAAGCCGCCAAAACAAAGTTCACCTTTCAACGACAAACCAAGCTTTTGAAGGAGACAAGCTCACCGAGCAAGACTTTCAGCAAATGCGAAATGATCGATTAACTTGCCCTTTCCGCACTTTGCACCCGCTAAACTGACAACGCCCCAACGCTAAAACCAATTGAGGCAAACAAAGAAATTTGCCTGTTTTACGGTTTGAGTTAACCAAGAATTTGAGGGTAAAAATGCTCCTTTGCCGACAA
>NZ_SJFM01000197.1:0-382 GCF_029478545.1 Vibrio sp. 1180_3 | reverse complement strand
AATTTTTTGCGTCACCAGATTTTCAGAGCTGAATGTCAGCAAGAAAACCAGTCAAAAGGACATTTCAATTAAAGCGATTTGAAACTGACGAAACTCAACACAAGCCAGATCCAAAACTTAATTGAGGCAACCCAAGAACCTTGAAAACGATCAATCTCAAGTTGTTCAAGAATCCATTTCGACTAAGCCAACCTGCCGAAAACACGAAACGAATTCTCAATGAAATCGTAGCTTTGACCTTAAAAACTCATCAAACACATAACGCCGCATTAAGTGGTGAGCGACGCTAAACACCAACGCCTCGACAAACCACTTAAAACACAAAAACTGAATTTACACTAAAACCGCCAAGCGTTGCGAATCCGTCTTAAATGCTTTGTTA
>NZ_SJFM01000196.1:0-386 GCF_029478545.1 Vibrio sp. 1180_3 | reverse complement strand
CTTAAGGTTGGCATCGACCTTGCTCTATAGGTGATGAATTTGCGCAAAATACATTCATCATTTAAGTAAAGTAAGGAATTTGCAATGCCAACTCCATGTTATATCTCTATCGACGGCGAAACTCAGGGTCTTATCACTGCAGGCGCTCTATCTACTGATTCTATCGGCGATGCCTTCGTTGAAGGTCATGAAGACCAAATGTTAGTTCAACAATTTGACCACGTGGTAACCGTCCCAACTGACCCACAATCTGGTCAGCCTTCTGGTCAACGTGTTCATAAGCCATTCAAATTTACCGTAGCGCTAAATAAAGCGGTTCCGCTTCTTTATAACGCATTGGCGTCTGGCGAGAAGATGAAATCGGTTGAGCTAAAATGGTACCGCAC
>NZ_SJFM01000195.1:0-393 GCF_029478545.1 Vibrio sp. 1180_3 | reverse complement strand
TACGCCAAAATGCCTAATTTGAAACACATTATTGCTTTCAAACGGCAAAGTAAAACGGACAGCTGTGAAATTAAAACCTAATCCACGAAATGCGCTTGGCAAAGAAGAAATGACCGAGAAAATCACCGTTCCTAAGCATGGTAATTTGCAAAGAATTCTATCGAAAAAGCCAACGACAGAGCACACGAAATGAATTTAGGCATTCATGAATTTCAACAGCAAAGAAGCCGCGTCAACGAACTTAACAAGCACAACACTTCCCGTAAGCAGACTTCGTTAAGTTCAAACTCTTCCCGAAAAGTGCCACTGGCGAGATAGTTGAGAAACTGAGACTTGTCCGGTGTGTAGCTAGAAAACCCAAAGCCTTTCCACCCTAAATTCACCGTTTTTCTT
>NZ_SJFM01000194.1:0-396 GCF_029478545.1 Vibrio sp. 1180_3 | reverse complement strand
TTTCGGCAAGTTGGCTTGGTCGAAATGGATTCTTGAACAACCTGAGATTGATCGTTTTCAAGGTTATTGGGTTGCCTCAATTGAGTTTTTGATCTGGTTTGTGTTGAGTTTCGTTGGTTTCAAATCGCTTTAATTGAAACGTCTTTTTGACTGATTTTCTTGCTGACATTCAGCTCTGAAAATCTGGTGAAGCAAAAAATTTAGCGGTTGCTGAAAGGGCGCTTTCTTTGTTGTTGATTCTGCAAGTGGTTCTCTTTGGCTCAGATCGTTGTGAAATTTAGGTTTTGGTAAGCATCGTTTTTGTACGTAACTTATTCAAATCTCTTCATTTCTACGGTGGTTTACTTTGAATTCACGGTAAAATTCACATAACAAGCAATTCAAGTGGATTCTCAA
>NZ_SJFM01000193.1:0-397 GCF_029478545.1 Vibrio sp. 1180_3 | reverse complement strand
GGCGTTAGCTGGGGTTAAGAAAAGCTGTGAATTTAGGGTGGAAAGGCTTTCGGTTTTCTAGCTACACACCGGACAAATCTCAGCTTCTCAACTATCTCGCCAGTGGCACTTTTCGGGAAGTGTTTGAACTTAACGAAGTCTGCTTACGGGAAATGTTGTGTTTGTTAAGTTCATTGGCGCGGCTTCTTTGTTGTTGAAATTCATGAATGCTTAAATTCGTTTCGTGTGCTCTGTCGTTGGCTTTTTCGATGGAATTCTTTGCAAATTACCGAGTTCAGGAATGGTGATTTCCTCGGTCATTTCTTCTTTGCCAAGCGCATTTCGTGGATTGGGTTTTAATTTCACAGCTGTCCGTTTTACTTTGCCGTTTGAAAGCAATAATGTGTTTCAAATTAGG
>NZ_SJFM01000192.1:0-402 GCF_029478545.1 Vibrio sp. 1180_3 | reverse complement strand
AATTTACACTAAAGCCGCCAAGCGTTGCGAATCCGTCTTAAATGCTTTGTTATGCAAATTCAATAAGATAAACCAGAAGTTACACCAAATTTGATTAAGAAAACAATCAAAATATTGGTTAAGTGAACCAAGAATCAGCCAAAGCCTGAATCGTGATAAATAAGCCGCCAAAACAAAGTTCACCTTTCAACGACAAACCAAGCTTTTGAAGGAGACAAGCTCACCGAGCAAGACTTTCAGCAAATGCGAAATGATCGATTAACTTGCCCTTTCCACACTTTGCACCCGCTAAACTGACAACGCCCCAACGCTAAAACCAATTGAGGCAAACAAAGAAATTTGCCTGTTTTACGGTTTGAGTTAACCAAGAATTTGAGGGTAAAAATGCTCCTTTGCCGACAA
>NZ_SJFM01000191.1:0-402 GCF_029478545.1 Vibrio sp. 1180_3 | reverse complement strand
CGCCAGCAGTTACAAACTACGGAGTCAGCCAATATCAGTGGCTTTGTTAAAGCAGAAGTTATCGAAAAAACGACTCGCTACCAGATGGCTCAAACACCCGTCGCCAATATGACCTTATCGATAAATAACGTTGAACTCAGCGTACCACAAGGCACTCCCGTCCGTTACTTAGCCGAACTAATCGGGGCACTGTCATGAAACGTATGCTCAGTGCTCCCGAAATCTATCTCTATCGTGAAAGCGTCGATTTCAGAAAGTCCATCAACGGACTGGCGGCGATTATCGAGTCCGAAACCGATTTGCCGCTCGGCACGGGTGCGCTATTCCTGTTTACCAATAAACAACGCGACAAAGTCAAAGTGTTGTACTGGGATAAAACGGGCTTTGCCCTGTGGTACAAAC
>NZ_SJFM01000190.1:0-407 GCF_029478545.1 Vibrio sp. 1180_3 | reverse complement strand
ATCAGGTGATAGAGACATCGACCAACCAATCACTTTTCGGGCAAAAAGATCGATAACAACTGCTAAATACATCCACCGATTACCTGTCCAAATATACGTAACATCACCAGCCCAGACCTCATTTGGGCCGGTAACCGCAAACTGACGACCTAAGTGATTTGGAACGTCAATATGTTCTTGTGAAGCCTTTCTGTAGCGATGCTTTGGCTCTTGGCAACTCACTAAACCAAGCGTTCTCATAAGCTTTGTTTGTAATGATCCAGCTTTACACCCTGATTTGTGACTATATCTGCAATGGTTCTCGCTCCCGCAGAGCCATTGCTTGCGGCATGAGCCTCACTGACCAAGCTGCGCAGTTTTATTGTTTCCGCATTAATTAACGCTGGGCGTTTAAGCCAATAGTGATA
>NZ_SJFM01000189.1:0-408 GCF_029478545.1 Vibrio sp. 1180_3 | reverse complement strand
CATCCCCAAAAGCTTCGCTACCGAAAGTCTGCTTGCCAACATTATTTTAGGCAAATATCAGTATGCGCTTCCGCTGTATCGTCAGGAAAGCTTGTTTTCCCAGTCAGGTATCGAGCTATCGAGAACCACCATGGCAAGGTGGGTTATCCAAGTGAGTGAAAAGTTCAAACCGCTTTATCAGGCACTGAAGACTCACTTACTCGAACAAGTGGTGGTTCAGGCCGATGAAACGCCGCTCAATGTGCTTAAGGAAGATAAGCAATGTTATATGTGGTTGTACGGCTCGGGAGCCGACTCCCCTGAAGCTAAACTCCCTGACATGAAAAATATCGTCTTGTTCGACTATCAAAACAGTCGCGCGAGAGTGTGCCCCGTGAACTTCTTGGGTGATTACTCAGGCTATCTGCA
>NZ_SJFM01000018.1:0-94242 GCF_029478545.1 Vibrio sp. 1180_3 | reverse complement strand
TCGATACCACGCGTACTTTCTTACCTTCTGCGGTTAGTTGCTCTGCGGCTTTCACTGCTAGCTCAACTTCTGAACCTGTCGCAATTAGGATTAGCTCAGGCTTACCATCGCTGTCTTTCAGGATGTAACCACCCTTAGCAATGTTAGCCACTTGCTCAGCGGTACGCTCTTGCTGTGCTAGGTTTTGACGAGAGAAGATAAGCGCAGATGGGCCATCTTTACGCTCAATCGCCAGTTTCCAAGCTACCGCTGATTCCACCTGGTCACATGGACGCCATGTGCTCATGTTTGGTGTTAAACGCAGTGAAGCAATTTGCTCAACCGGTTGGTGCGTAGGGCCATCTTCACCCAAACCGATAGAGTCGTGCGTGTACACTTGAATGTTCTGAATTTTCATCAGAGCGGCCATGCGCATTGCATTACGTGCGTATTCCATAAACATTAGGAACGTCGCGCCGTAAGGAACGAAACCGCCATGAAGCGCAATACCGTTCATGATGGCAGTCATACCGAACTCACGCACACCGTAGTGAATGTAGTTACCCGAGAAATCTTCCGCCGTCAGCGATTTAGAACCAGACCACATAGTAAGGTTAGAAGGTGCTAAGTCAGCAGAGCCGCCCATAAATTCTGGTAGCATTGCACCAAAGGCTTCAAGCGCATTTTGTGACGCTTTACGTGATGCAATATTGGCAGGGTTAGCTTGCAAGTCGGCAATAATTGCGCTGGCTTTTTCTTCCCACTGCGCTGGTAAATCACCATTTAAACGACGTTTCAGTTCTGCCGCTTCCGCTGGATATGCCGCAGCGTATGCTTTAAATTTGTCGTTCCAAGCGGATTCTTTTGCTTGACCTGCTTCTTTTGCATCCCACTGTGCATAAATATCAGCAGGAATTTCAAACGGTCCGTGTTCCCAACCTAGGAATTCACGAGCCGCTTTAATTTCTTCCGCACCAAGAGGCGCGCCATGACAGTCATGTGAACCCGCTTTATTTGGAGAACCAAAACCGATAATCGTTTTAGTACAAATCAAAGTTGGGCGACCAGTTTCAGCCTTCGCCGCTTCAATTGCCGCATTAATAGCTTCAGCATCGTGGCCATCAACCGCAGGAATAACGTGCCAACCATACGATTCAAAACGTTTAGGTGTATCGTCAGAGAACCAACCTTCAACGTGACCATCAATAGAAATGCCGTTGTCATCCCAGAAAGCAACCAGCTTGCCAAGACCTAACGTACCCGCTAAAGAACAAGCTTCATGAGAAATACCTTCCATCAAGCAGCCATCACCCATGAATACATAAGTGAAGTGGTCGACGATGTCGTGGCCTTCTTTATTAAATTGTGCGGCTAGTGCTTTCTCTGCCATCGCCATACCAACCGCGTTGGTAATGCCCTGGCCTAGTGGACCTGTAGTCGTTTCAACACCCGGTGCATAACCATATTCTGGGTGACCTGGGGTTTTTGAATGCAGTTGACGGAAGTTTTTCAGATCATCAATCGATAACTCGTAACCGCTTAGATGCAGCAAAGAGTAAATCAACATTGAGCCATGGCCGTTGGAAAGAACGAAACGGTCGCGGTCTGCCCATTGTGGGTTTTGTGGGTTGTGATTTAGGTGAGAACGCCAAAGTACTTCAGCGATATCAGCCATCCCCATTGGTGCGCCTGGGTGACCAGAGTTGGCTTGTTGAACGCCATCCATGCTAAGAGCGCGGATTGCATTGGCTAGTTCTTTATTAGAAAGAAGGTTACGGGAAGACATGTCTGCTCCTGAGTGCATTAAGCGAATTCAAAGTAACGAAATTGGGCTGAAAACAGCGCGGCTATTCTCTCAAAGCACTTTTATCACTGCAAACGTTTTACTGAGGAAATCCGGCTGTTTGTGGCTTATTTTTAGGATATTAACCCAAATTCAAAAAATTTTGAGCAAACTTAAGCAATCGTTTGGCTTTCAGATCAGAAAAAAATTACTTGTAATTCGACCATTCAAAACTAGAATAGACGTCTAGATGTAGAAACACCTACATAAATTAATGAATTGAGGTGGTAAGTTGCTAGCGACTTGTCACCGACCAACTACTTAAATTGGAGCTCTCATGGCTAAGCACCTGTTTACTTCTGAATCCGTATCAGAAGGTCATCCAGATAAAATTGCAGACCAAATCTCTGACGCTGTCCTTGACGCCATCTTAGAACAAGATCCAAAAGCTCGTGTTGCTTGTGAAACTTACGTAAAAACAGGCATGGTGATGGTTGGTGGCGAAGTGACCACTTCAGCATGGGTTGATATTGAAGAATTAACTCGTCAAACAGTACGTGAAATCGGTTATGTGCACTCAGACATGGGTTTCGATGCAAACTCATGCGCCGTATTGAACACTATCGGTAAGCAGTCTCCAGACATCAACCAAGGTGTTGATAAAGCCGATCCTAAAGAGCAAGGCGCTGGTGACCAAGGTATCATGTTTGGTTACGCAACTAACGAAACAGAAATCCTAATGCCAGCACCGATTACCTACTCTCATCGCTTGGTACAAAGACAAGCAGAAGTTCGTAAAAACGGTACTCTTCCTTGGTTACGCCCTGATGCAAAATCTCAGGTTACTTTCCAATATGACCAAGGAAAAATCGTTGGTATTGATGCAGTCGTTCTTTCAACTCAACACTGTGATTCTATCTCTACACCAGACCTACGCGAAGCGGTAATGGAAGAGATCATCAAGCCAGTATTGCCAACAGAATGGCTCAGCAAAGAAACCAAATTCTTTATTAACCCAACCGGCCGTTTTGTTATCGGTGGACCAATGGGTGACTGTGGTTTAACTGGTCGTAAGATCATTGTTGACACCTACGGCGGCGCAGCGCGTCACGGTGGTGGTGCATTCTCTGGTAAAGATCCATCAAAAGTAGACCGTAGTGCAGCATACGCAGCACGTTATGTAGCGAAAAACATCGTCGCTGCAGGCCTTGCTGACCGTTGTGAAATTCAACTTTCTTATGCAATTGGTGTTGCTGATCCAACATCTATCATGGTTGAAACATTTGGTACTGAAAAAGTTTCTGAAGAGATCATTATCGAAGCAGTACGTCAACACTTCGACCTACGCCCATACGGCCTACAAGAAATGTTGAACCTACTACAACCAATCTACAAGAAAACTGCCGCTTACGGCCACTTTGGTCGTGAAGAATTCCCTTGGGAAGCAACAGATAAAGCCGCTATTCTTCGTGAATTCGCTGGCTTGAAATAAGCAACTGCATTGTAGATAAAAAATACACAAGCCCTTACTTTTTAGTAAGGGCTTTTTAGGAATAAATACGTGCAAAACTTTGAGTTACATTACCGCGCTCAAGCAAAAGTTAAACAGTGTATTGATATCGCATCCGACCATTTTCAACATCCTTTTCCTTTGCCTGCATTAAATTACCAACTCAGAGGCAAAGTCGCTGGAAAAGCTTACTTACAACGTTGGGAAATTCGCTTAAATCCCATTTTATTTGCAGAAAACACACAAGCTTTTTTAGATGAAGTGATCGCACATGAAATCGCTCACCTCATTACTTATCAACGCTATGGTCGAGTCCGTCCACATGGAAAAGAGTGGCAGAGTGTGATGAATCAAGTCTTTCATTTACCCGCCAATACCACTCATCGGTTTGAAGTCTCTTCTGTGCAAGGCAAAACCTTTGAATATCGCTGCGACTGTACTTGCTATCCTCTGACTATTCGTCGCCATAACAAAGTGTTGCGCCATCAAGCCACTTATCGCTGCCAACAATGTTCGCAAACTCTGATCTTTACAGGCGTACAGCTTTCTTAAATTAGTGTTCTATTCGCTGCTTTTCGTGATGACCATCCCAAAAAATTAACGATAAAAACATCATTTATAATTCTTCATCCTGAGTGTTAGACTGAGAAAAACCATACTTATATCAGTCTAAATTATGTCGTATTTTCGTTTATTGTCTGTCGCAGGGCTCTTAGCATTACTCTCGTTTAGTGCACTATCAGCACCACCCTCTTCATTTTCTAAAGCAAAGAAAGAAGCATTGAAGATCTATCAAGATCATCCAATTAGTTTTTATTGTGGTTGTGACATTGAATGGCAAGGCCGTAAAGGTACACCAGACTTACAAGCTTGTGGCTATCAAGTACGTAAACAACAAACCCGCGCCAGCCGTATTGAATGGGAGCATGTGGTTCCTGCTTGGCAATTTGGTCACCAGCGTCAATGCTGGCAAAGTGGCGGGCGTAAAAATTGCACCAAGAATGATAGCGCTTTTCGTTCTATGGAGGCGGATCTACACAACTTAACCCCCGCTATCGGAGAAGTTAACGGTGATCGCTCAAACTACAATTTCAGTCAATGGAATGGAGTGGATGGTGAAACCTATGGTCGCTGTGAAATGCAGGTCAATTTCAAGCAACGTAAAGTCATGCCACCGGATAGAGCACGCGGTTCGATTGCTCGTACCTACTTGTACATGAGCCAAGAATATGGTTTTCAGCTATCAAAACAACAAACTCAGCTAATGCAGGCATGGAATCGCCAATATCCGGCAGATTCATGGGAATGTAAGCGTGACCAACGCATTGCTAAAATACAAGGCAACCACAACCCATTTGTTCAAAAGCAATGTGGTTCATAATCCGTTGAAACGTTTAATCTTGATGGCTGAAACTCATTCTTGCCCCTTGTTTTTTCAGCTAAAAGCATCCATGTTAGTGGCTATTCAATGTCAGGCAGGAAGTTACCATGCGCATCCCTAGAATTTATCACCCGACCCCGATTTCGCAGCTAGGCACCATCGCGTTAAGTGATGACGCGGCTGGACATATTGGCCGAGTGTTACGCATGCAAGTTGGTCAAGAAGTGCTGCTATTTGATGGCAGTGGCGCTGAATTTCCAGCAACTATCAGCGAAGTGACGAAAAAAGGCGTGTTAGTCGAAGTAGCAGAACGCGTAGAGAGTAGCTGTGAATCACCATTAAACTTGCACCTTGGACAAGTCATCTCTCGTGGTGACAAAATGGAATTCACCATCCAAAAATCGGTTGAGTTGGGGGTGAATACTATTACACCACTGATTTCTGAACGTTGCGGCGTTAAACTTGATGCTAAACGATTCGAGAAAAAACTCGAACAGTGGCAGAAAATTGCGATCAGTGCCTGTGAGCAATGTGGCCGCAACACCGTTCCGGTGATTCGTCCTATCATGCAGCTAGAAGCTTGGTGTGCAGAACAAAGTGATGCATTAAAACTTAACCTGCATCCACGAGCTAAATATTCAATTAACACCTTGCCAGAGCCTGTCACTAAAGTACGTTTATTGATTGGCCCTGAAGGCGGATTATCGGCACAAGAGATCCGCATGACGGAAGAATATCAATTTGAAGAAACCCTGTTAGGCCCACGCGTGCTTCGCACTGAAACGGCTGCCTTAACTGCAATTACTGCCCTTCAAGTTCGTTTCGGCGACCTTGGCTAACCGGAGAAAATCAATGATTAAACTTGGTATCGTAATGGATCCCATTGCATCCATTAATATTAAAAAAGATTCCAGCTTTGCCATGTTGCTTGAAGCACAGCGCCGTGGTTATGAAATCCACTATATGGAAATGAATGATCTACACTTAGATCAAGGCGTCGCAGTCGCCGATACAAAAATCGTCGAACTGAAAGAAGATCCAAATGGCTGGTATGAATTTAAATCACAACAAACCATTAAATTAGCCGAACTTGATGCAGTATTGATGCGTAAAGATCCTCCGTTTGATACCGAGTACATCTACGCCACCTACATTTTAGAGCGCGCAGAAGACGAAGGCACTTTAATCGTTAACAAACCACAAAGCTTACGTGACTGTAATGAAAAGCTATTTACTGCGTGGTTCCCAGAACTGACACCAACCACAATTGTTACGCGTAAAGCAGAGAAAATTAAAGCCTTCCGCGAGCAGCATGGTGATGTGATCTTAAAACCACTTGATGGAATGGGCGGCGCTTCAATATTCCGAGTCAAAGAAGGTGATCCTAACGTCTCGGTGATCATTGAAACATTGACCAACCACGGTCAAAACTACTGCATGGCGCAAACCTTCGTGCCAGACATCAGTAATGGCGACAAACGTATTTTGGTAGTTGATGGTGAACCAATGCCTTACTGCCTTGCTCGTATCCCAGCGAAAGGTGAAACACGCGGTAACCTAGCTGCTGGTGGTCGTGGTGAAGCTCGTCCACTGAGCGAAACCGATATTAAAATTGCGCAGACAATCGCTCCAACACTGAAAGAAAAAGGCTTAATTTTTGTAGGTCTTGACGTTATTGGCGACAAGCTAACTGAGATAAATGTGACAAGCCCAACCTGTATTCGTGAGATTGAGGCGGCATTTGATATCTCAATTACCGGTAAGTTGATGGATGCTATCGAGCGTCGTATCAACAAGTAACGTTTAATAGGGTAAGTCATTACACTATTACTCGCGGAAGGGTTGGAGGCAGTATGAATCTTACAAATCATTTTTTAGTCGCCATGCCAAGTATGCAAGATCCTTACTTCAAGCACAGTGTCATTTATATCTGTGAACATAATGAAGAAGGGGCGATGGGGCTAATGATCAATGCACCGATAGATATCACTGTCGGGGGCATGTTAAAGCAGGTCAACATCGAACCAAGTTATCCGCAGATCCAAGTGGATAGCCTGAAAATGCCGGTCTTAAATGGCGGACCGGTTGCAGAAGATCGCGGTTTTATCTTGCATCGCCCAAAAGATCATTATGAGTCGAGTATTCGTATGAGTGATGACCTTGCTGTTACCACTTCGAAGGATATTCTATCCGTACTAGGTACTGATGCTGAACCAAGTAGCTATCTAGTTACCTTGGGCTATTCTGGGTGGGAACCTGGTCAGCTCGAACTGGAACTTTCAGAAAATTCATGGCTGACCATTGAAGCCGATCCTGAGGTTATCTTTAATACGCCAATCCATGATAAATGGAGCCAAGCGATTAAAAAACTCGGTATCGACCCGATACAGCTGTCTGGCCTGGCTGGACACGCGTAAACCGATCAAGAACGTAATTATGACTTCAAGAACCATTATGGCTTTTGACTTTGGCACCAAAAGTATTGGCAGTGCCATTGGTCAAGAGGTAACAGGAACGGCTTCACCGTTGAAGGCTTTTAAGGCCAATGACGGCATCCCTAATTGGGATGACATAGAAAAATTGATCAAAGAGTGGCAGCCCAACTTACTCGTAGTTGGGCTCCCTACTGATCTGCATGGCAAAGCACTAGAAACCATCACGCCGAGAGCGAAAAAATTTGCTCAACGTCTACAAGGTCGTTATGGCTTGCCAGTTGAAATGCACGATGAACGCCTATCGACCAGAGAAGCTCGCGCCGACTTATTTGAGATGGGTGGCTACAAAGCGCTTAGTAAAGGAAATGTTGACTGCCAATCGGCGGTCGTCATATTAGAGAGTTGGTTTGAGGCGCAGTGGGGCGAATAATCGCACCACTCTCCAATACCTAATCCCAAACTAGTTTTGGGATTTTTCTTTTTACAACAGCTAAAAGTTAATCCATATCAATCTGAACATTATCTAATGAGCCGGATCCATAACGGTCACCGCGTTTGGCTTTGAGCATCAAACGTAAATCATTGGCTGAATCGGCACTATGAAGTGCGTCTTGCTCGCTGATCTTGCCATCAATCACTAGTTGGTAAAGCGCTTGATCAAATGTCTGCATGCCTACCTGTTGTGATTTCCCCATAGTGGCTTTCAGTTCGTGCAATTCACCGCGGCGGATCAAATCAGAAACGCGCGGACTATTGAGTAGGATCTCAAACACACCATGTCGTCCTTGTCCGTTTTTATCGCGGATCAACTGCTGGCCAATCACCCCTTTCAGGTTCATTGAAAGATCAAACAAAAACTGATCTTTTTGCTCTTGAGGAACCAAATGAAGAATTCGCTCTAACGCTTGGTTGGCATTATTAGCGTGTAACGTTGCCATGCATAAATGGCCCGTTTCAGCAAAGGTCATCGCATACTGCATGGTTTCTCGAGAACGTATTTCGCCAATCAAAATCATGTCAGGCGCCTGTCGAAGTGAATTCTTCAGCGCCACCTCGTAGCTTTCGGTATCTAACCCAACTTCACGCTGCGTGACGATGCAGCGTTGATGCTCATGCACAAACTCGATCGGATCTTCAACCGTTAAAATATGCCCGCTTCGATGCGTATTGCGATACCCCGTCATCGCAGCCATCGTGGTCGATTTACCCGACCCCGTAGCCCCAACTACCAGTACCAAACCACGCTTTGCAATCGACAGATCCTGTAAAACTCCCGGTAACTTTAGGTCATCAAAGGTTGGAATATTGGTTTCAATACGACGGATCACCGCTCCCGGTAATTCACGTTGAAAAAAGGCGCTGACACGAAAACGCCCAAAATCACGCACAATCGCAAAGTTAGCTTCATGAGTGTGCTTAAACTCTTCACGGCGTTCGCTATCCATCATTGCATCGAGCAAATCAATCACTTGTGGTGTGGTTAGCTTTTCACCTTGCGCTCTCAATTCGCCATCAACTCGAAACAAAATCGGAGCACCAACCGTAATATAAAGATCCGATGCTTTTTGATTTAACATGCCCTCAAGGCATTGATTTAATTCCATGGGTTGTCTCTTAGAACGGGGATGAGTTCAATTCTAACTTTGTTTGCACTTCTTCAGCGTCAACTATACCTTGAGCAATGAGCTGCTTCGCATTTTGTTCCATGGTTTGCATCCCATGAGCCGCTCCAGTCTGAATAATGGAAAACATCTGAGCAACTTTATCTTCGCGAATCAAGTTACGAATGGCAGGCGTCCCCAACATAATTTCATGACAAGCAACTCGGCCACCACCAATTCGTTTTAGCAGTTTTTGCGCAATCACCGCACGTAATGACTCTGACAGCATAGAACGCACCATCTCTTTATCGCTGCCGGGAAACACATCAATAATTCGATCAATGGTTTTCGCCGCAGAGCTAGTGTGCAAAGTGCCAAACACTAAGTGGCCAGTTTCCGCCGCGGTTAACGCTAAGCTAATGGTTTCTTGGTCACGTAATTCACCGACCAAAATAACGTCTGGGTCTTCACGCAGAGCCGAGCGCAAAGCCGCTTTGAAACTGTGTGTATCGCGGTGTACTTCTCGTTGATTGACCAAACATTTATTGTTGCTATGCACAAATTCAATCGGATCTTCAATCGTCAAGATATGCTTGTTGTGATGAGTATTAATGTAGTCAACCATCGCCGCTAGCGTGGTTGACTTACCTGACCCTGTTGGTCCAGTCACCAGTACCAAACCCTTTTCGTAGTTGGCAATTTTGCTGAAAATATCTGGCGTTTGCAGCTCTTCTAATGTCGGAATTGTGGTTGGAATTGTACGAAAAACAGCAGAGCTGCCGCGAGATTGATGAAACGCGTTGACACGAAAACGTCCGACATCAGGTAACTCAAACGAAAAATCGACTTCCAATTTCTCTTCAAATTCACTACGTTGAGCATCGTTCATGATCTCAAAAATCAAACGATGTACATCTGCATGAGTAAAAGCTGGCACTCCAAGCTTTCTTACTTCACCATCTATACGTACCATAGGTGGAACACCTGCAGAAAGATGCAGATCTGACGCGTTGTGCTTTACACTAAAATCCAGTAGCTCAGCGATATCCATTTAATTTCCTTAGTAAAGTCAGGCTATGAGTAGTATTCAACAAAACATTGAACAGATCACTTCACAAATTGAAAGTGCACAACAAAAGTGTGGACGCGCTCTAGACAGAGTGCAACTTTTAGCGGTCAGTAAAACCAAACCTGTCGAAACCATTCTGGCAGCAGCGCAAGCTGGGCAGACTGCATTCGGGGAAAATTACGTGCAAGAAGGAGTCGATAAGGTGCAATACTTTGCTGCACAGCACCCTGAATTGCCTCTCGAATGGCACTTTATTGGCCCGATTCAATCCAATAAATCACGCTTAGTCGCTGAAAATTTTAGCTGGGTGCACACGGTAGATAGAAACAAAATTGCCCAACGTTTAAATGACCAACGCCCATCAAGCATGCCGCCACTACAGGTGTTAATTCAGGTTAACACTAGCGGTGAAAGCTCAAAATCGGGTATTTCTGAACAAGAAATATTTGAACTGGCAGAGTTGATATCCTCTCTACCCAACCTCACGTTAAGAGGGTTAATGTCAATACCTGAAAATGTGACAGACCATGCTTCTCAACTGGCAGCATTCCAAAAACTAGCCATGTTAAAAGCACAATTGTCCGAACGTTTTTCAGGGTTAGATACGTTATCGATGGGCATGAGTGGTGACATGGAAGCCGCGATCGAAGCAGGCAGCACTATGGTACGAATCGGTACCGCTATTTTTGGCGCACGCGACTACAGTCAATCGTAACGAGCGCACCAATCACAAGTTAGGAATCTTTTAATGGAACACAAAAATATCGCTTTTATCGGTACGGGAAATATGGCGAAAGCCATCATTGCAGGTTTGGTTGCTAGCGGTTATCCGGCGAATAAAATCACCGCGACCGCACCATCAGAGACACGACGTAAGCCACTTGAAGCCGATTATGGTATTCAGACTACTAGCGATAACTTGAGTGCAGCGCAACAAGCCGATGTCGTCGTGCTGTCGGTGAAACCACAACTGATGGCTAGCGTTTGTGAACCATTACAAGTGATCGATTTTTCAAACAAATTGGTTATCTCGATTGCCGCAGGGGTTTCAATTTCACGCCTAAACGAGATGCTAGCCTGCGATTTGAACATCGTGCGCGTTATGCCGAACACACCATCATTGGTCAATCGTGGTATGAGTGGCTTATTTGCAGCACCACGAGTTTCTATGCAAGATAAAACTTTTACCGCTGAGTTGATGCAAGCGGTTGGCGAAGTATGTTGGGTAGAACAAGAGTCGGGTATTAACGGAGTAATCGCCGCTGCAGGTAGTGCGCCAGCCTATTTTTTCTTGTTTATGGAAGCGATGCAAACCGAAGCCATCGCACAAGGTTTTGACCAAGCGACCGCTCGTTTGTTGGTTCAGCAAGCCGCGCTAGGTGCCGCAGAAATGGTGGTAGCGAATCAAAATATTGAGCTATCCACACTGCGTGAACAAGTGACCTCCAAAGGTGGCACTACCGCAGAAGCCATTCGTACTTTTAATGACCACCAGCTGTCAGATATTGTGGCAAAAGCGATGCAAGCAGCCGTCGCACGTGCACAAGAGATGGAAAAACAGTTTTAATCCTAGTGTCGTTTCACTAAGCTATAGCGCAAACGACACACTACTCGTATTAAGGGCCATTTATGAATTCAATGAGTTTTTTGATATCCACCCTGTTTGATCTGTATATCATGGTTGTGATCTTACGTATCTGGCTTCAAGCAGCGCGTGCGGATTTCTATAACCCATTTTCACAATTTATCGTTAAATCAACACAACCAGTTGTGGGACCACTGCGCCGCGCAATCCCATCGATTGGCAGTCTTGATTTAGCCACCGTACTGTTTGCTTATGTACTATGCGTCCTTAAATTCGTCGCATTGATCTTAATCGCCTCGGGCGGTTCAGTTAGCTTCAGTGTGGACTTTTTATTCCTAGGCTTACTATCTTTGATTAAAGCGGCGGGCGGTTTACTGTTTTGGGTATTGTTGATCCGCGCTATTTTGAGCTGGGTTAGCCAAGGCCGTAGTCCAATTGAATACGTTTTCCATCAATTGACAGAACCAATGCTGGCGCCTATTCGCCGTATTTTACCTGCAATGGGTGGCTTTGATTTAAGCGTATTAGTGCTCTTTATTGGCCTTCAATTTGCCAACTTCCTGATGGGCGATCTGATTGGCCCAGTGTGGCACCAGTTGTAATGTCAGTTGCCGCTTGGCAAGAGGGCGACGATTTAATTCTCAAGCTCTACATTCAACCTAAAGCAAGCCGCGATAGCATCGTCGGCTTGCATGGTGAGGAGCTGAAAGTCGCCATCACTGCACCTCCGGTCGATGGTAAAGCTAATGCACATTTAACTAAGTTTTTGGCCAAACAATTTAAAGTGGCTAAAAGTTTAATAGAGATTGAAAAGGGAGAATTGGGCCGTCACAAACAAGTCAGAGTCCATTCACCACAAGTGATACCAGCACCTATTGAAGCCATCTTGTGATGGCTTTTTATTTAGTAAACCTGCATGCATAAGGAGCAAACCATGCGCAAATGGATTATCGCCCTACTGATGGCAGTCCTCTCACTACCCACTCTAGCCGAGCAGTTTAAGACCATTAAAAACGTGGAAGTGCACTACTCAGCCTTTAATTCCACCTTTTTGACACCGCAAGTGGCGCGCAGCTACCAGCTCAAACGTAATGGCTATTCCGCGATTTTAAACATCAGCGTGCTGGACAACTCATCGTTAGGTAAACCTGCGGTCGAAGCGAAAATTACCGGTTACGCCAAAAACCTCATTGGTAATTTACGTGAGCTAGAATTTAAACAAGTAAAAGAGGGAGATGCAATCTACTACATTGCTCAATTCCCGATCACCAATGAAGAAAATTTGAGTTTCGATATTGATGTTAATACTGGCTTAAAAGGGGCTGGCAAACTTAAATTTTCCCAAAAATTTTATGTCGAAGAATAAAGAGAAACATTGAAGATGAAAAAAATAGTCTTAGCCACCGGCAACCAAGGCAAAGTGCGTGAAATGGCCGATCTCCTCTCTGATTTTGGCTTTGATGTGGTTGCGCAAAGCGAATTCAATGTGTCTGAAGTCGCCGAAACTGGCACCACTTTTATTGAAAATGCGATCATCAAAGCACGTCATGCCGCTAAAGAAACAGGCTTACCTGCGATCGCTGATGATTCAGGCTTAGAAGTTGATTACCTACAAGGTGCTCCGGGCATTTACTCGGCTCGCTACGCCGGTGAGAAAGCAAGCGACCAACAAAACTTAGAGAAACTATTAGCAGCAATGGATGGTGTGCCAGATGAACAACGCAGCGCACGTTTTCATTGTGTTTTGGTTTTAATGCGCCACGAAAACGACCCAACACCTTTAGTTTGCCATGGCAAATGGGAAGGGCGAATTCTCCATCAAGCACATGGCAGCAATGGTTTTGGCTATGACCCAATCTTCTTTGTACCGGAAGACAACTGTGCCTCAGCGGAACTAGATCCTGTGCGTAAAAAGCAGTTGTCACATCGCGGCAAAGCACTGCAAAAGCTATTTCAAGCCATCAATGAGCAAAAATAATAATGCTGCAACCACCCGCACTTAGCTTGTATGTACACATCCCTTGGTGTGTACAAAAATGCCCATATTGTGACTTTAACTCACACGCGCTGAAACATGATATTCCCGAGCGTGAATACATTGATGCGCTACTGGAAGATCTCGATACCGACATCGCCAAATATCAACTGGCTGCCCCCCCTCGCCCACTGCATTCTATTTTTATTGGTGGTGGTACACCAAGCCTGTTTTCCGCACAAGGTATTGCCCGCTTATTGCAAGGCATTGAAGCACGAATCGCGTTTAAGCCTGATATTGAAATCACAATGGAAGCGAACCCTGGCACGGTAGAAGCCGAGCGCTTTGTCGGTTACCGACAAGCTGGTGTGACCCGAATATCGATTGGTGTACAAAGCTTTGAGCAACAAAAACTTGAGCGCCTAGGTCGTATCCATGGTCAGCAAGAAGCCGTCAATGCCGCCCACTTAGCTCATCAAATTGGGCTCAATAGCTTTAACCTTGACTTGATGCATGGTTTGCCGGATCAAAGCACTGAACAAGCACTAGCAGATTTAGACAAAGCGATAGAGCTTAACCCTCCGCACTTATCGTGGTATCAGCTAACCATTGAGCCAAATACCATGTTCTACTTCAAACCACCAACGCTACCTGACGATGATGCACTGTGGGATATTTTTGAATTAGGTCATCAAAAATTGGCGGCAGCTGGGTACGTACAATATGAAATTTCAGGCTACAGCAAGCCCGGCTATCAATGTCAGCACAACCTCAATTACTGGCGCTTTGGTGACTACCTCGGTATTGGCTGTGGTGCTCACGGTAAACTGAGTTTTGCTGATGGTCGAATTGTACGTACCACCAAGGTCAAACACCCTCGCGGCTATCTCAACTTACTTAAACCTTATCTAGATAGTGAAATGGAAGTGGCTGACAGTGATCGCCCATTCGAATTTTTCATGAACCGTTTTCGACTGATGGAGCCTTGCCCAAAACAAGATTTTGTCGAAACCACAGGTTTAAGTTTAGATATCATCAAGCCGACCATTGATTGGGCACTGGCAGAGCAATATTTAAGTGAAAACGCGACACACTGGCAAATCACCGAGAAAGGAAAATTGTTCCTCAATGATTTGTTAGAAGCCTTTATGGCTGATGAAGAGTAACGCTAAGACGCCTCTCATAAGAGGGGCGTCATTAATGTATAAAACGGTTTGTAAACGAAAACAATGTATTAAAAGATAGAGCGGCCAATGCGTTCTGCTAATAACTCTAATGCTTTTGTCCCAGCCAGAGAGTTTCCTGAAGGATCGAGCTCTGGAGACCATACAGCAATCGTCATTTCCCCCGGGACAATGGCAACAATACCACCGCCTACGCCAGACTTGCCCGGCATACCCACTCGATAAGCAAACTCTCCTGCCCCATCATACAAACCACATGTGGCTAGTAGTGCATTAATTTGCTTGCTTTGAGTGGTCGTCACAATCGCTTCCCCCGTCTGTACCGACACACCTTTATTGGCCAGGTAGCTAAAAGTTTTCGCCAACTGGACACAACTCATTTTTAGTGCACAAGCGTGAAAATAGTTATGAAGAACCGGAATAACCTCGTTGTGAAAATTACCAAAAGAACGCATCAGGTAGGCTATCGCGGCATTACGGTCACTGTGCATCATTTCAGAGGCAGCCACCACTTTGTCGTACACGATACTCTCTTCACCGGATAGCTGGCGCACAAATTCAAGCAAACGTTGTCGAGGCGCAGACAAGCGACTATGCAGCATATCAGCTACCACTATTGCTCCCGCATTGATAAAAGGGTTACGAGGAATACCCTGTTCCATTTCAAGCTGAATCATCGAATTAAACGCTTGGCCTGAGGGCTCTTTGCCAACACGTATCCATAACTCTTCTGGCTTATACAACATCATCGCCAATGTTAAGCTCAGTGCTTTTGAAATCGACTGAATCGAAAAACCTTGGTCTGCATCTCCCGCTTTAATCACTTCGCCTTGGTTGGTATAAACCGCAATCGCCAATTTTTGATTCGAAACTTTCGCCAACGCAGGAATATAATTGGCGACCTTGCCGTGACCGATAAGAGGGCGAACCTCATCCAAGATGTCCGCAAGTATTGCTTGTGTCGGTTTCATTGATGACCTTACCTTCGGTGAGAAATGTACTTTCTCTATTTTTATAATGGTGATGTTTTGTAGGGCGCTAAGGCCGAAAAAGCCAACATTACTATAATGTTGGCTTTTATTTAATCGTTTATTGTAGCGAGTATGCTTAGCGGTAATGGATAACGACTAAACGCACTTCATTTGTAGTAGTGATACAAACACGCCTTATGCAATACGCTTGTATTTAATATCCCACACGCCATGACCTAAACGGTGTCCACGCGCTTCAAACTTAGTCAGTGGTCGTTCATCTGGGCGAGGAATATAGTCACCATCGGTTGCAATATTGGTAAAACCTGGCGCTTGGTTCATTATCTCAATCATATGCTCAGCATAATTTTCCCAGTCTGTCGCCATATGGAAGATACCGTCTTCCATTTTTAGTTTTTGACGTACCATTTCAGCAAATTCTAACTGTACGATACGGCGTTTATGGTGACGCTTTTTATGCCAAGGGTCTGGGAAGAACAGTTGCAAAGTATGCAGGCTGCCCGCTGGGA
Organism: Vibrio sp. 1180_3; assembly: GCF_029478545.1. NCBI lineage: Bacteria > Pseudomonadati > Pseudomonadota > Gammaproteobacteria > Vibrionales > Vibrionaceae > Vibrio > Vibrio sp. 1180_3. The sequence goes on along the minus strand of NZ_SJFM01000018.1, from coordinate 78,239 downwards.
TCATGTGCTCAAAAACTTCAACCGCATCATGACACATTACACGTAAGTTAGTGACACCCGCTTCGCGTGCAGAAGCTAAACACGCTCCAACACCTGGACTGTGTACTTCAATACCAAAGAAATTTTTCTCAGGTGCATTTTTAGCCATTTCAACTAATGAGGCACCCATACCAAAACCAATCTCCAACACTACTGGATTGTCATTGCCAAAAACAGCGCTCCAATCAAGTAATTGTGGCTGGTAATCAATACCCATTGTTGGCCAACATTCATTCATCGCAGCTTCTTGGCCTTTAGTTAATCGACCTTCACGACGAACAAAACTACGGATTCTGCGTAGGATCTTGCCTTCTTCGGTGTATTCGTTGGTGGTTACTTCACTCATTGATCTTGCCTGCACATTGATTAATCAAAGCGGGGATTATCCAAAGAATCATTCTCGGTGCAAGTGTTATCGAAATAAACTTGCTGGATAAACCCACACAGTTTGTCGGTTTTACAACTCATCATTTATGTGGTGCAATTTTGCCCCACTAAAACTATAAACTAAAGAGCACGTCGTGACACCTTTCGCTAAAGCCATTTTAAAATGGTATGACGCCTATGGGCGCAAACATTTACCGTGGCAACAGAATAAAACCGCTTACAGCGTTTGGCTGTCTGAAATTATGTTGCAGCAAACCCAAGTAACCACGGTGATCCCCTATTTCGAACGCTTTATGCAACGTTTTCCAACCGTGGTTGACTTAGCCAACGCCGAGCAAGACGAAGTTTTGCATCTGTGGACAGGGCTTGGTTATTACGCGCGCGCACGTAACCTTCACAAAGCGGCTCAAATTGTTGCGAGTGAATATGGCGGAGAGTTTCCCCTTGATATAGAGCAAATGAATGCTCTACCGGGTATTGGCCGCTCTACAGCGGCAGCGGTACTCTCTTCGGTTTATAAGCAGCCACACGCTATTTTAGATGGCAATGTAAAACGCACATTAGCGCGCTGTTTTGCTGTAGAAGGCTGGCCGGGACAGAAAAAAGTCGAAAATTTATTATGGCAATACGCCGAAACCAATACACCCAGTCAAGATGTCGATAGCTACAACCAAGCTATGATGGACATGGGAGCCATGGTTTGTACTCGTAGTAAACCAAAGTGCACGCTCTGCCCAGTTGAATCCTTTTGTATCGCCAATAAGCAGGGTAACCCTCTCGATTACCCGGGTAAAAAACCCAAAACAGAAAAACCAACCAAGCAAACTTGGTTCATCATGATCCATCATAATAATCAGGTTTGGTTAGAACAGCGTCCTCAAAGCGGTATTTGGGGGGGGTTATTTTGCTTTCCAGAAAACCCTAATAACGCGATTGAAGATCAACTTGATCACAGGGCAATAAAAGAAAGTACCGTGCGTTCAATTCGTCCTTTGATCGCATTTCGTCATACTTTTAGCCACTACCACTTAGACATTACGCCAATATTGGTTGAACTGTCTCAACAACCCAATATCATCATGGAAGGAAGCAAAGGTCTTTGGTATAACTTATCGCAACCAGAACAAATCGGCTTAGCTGCCCCTGTAAAGCAGCTATTAGAAAGCCTTCCATTTGAAATTAACCCTTAAAAACTTAAGAGGAAGTCATTATGAGCCGCACTGTATTTTGTGCTCGACTAAATAAAGAAGCCGACGGTTTGGATTTTCAACTTTACCCTGGTGAATTGGGTAAACGTATTTTTGATAACATATCAAAAGAAGCATGGGCGCAATGGCAGCATAAACAAACCATGCTAATCAACGAGAAAAAACTCAATATGATGGATCCAGAACATCGTAAGTTGCTCGAAACCGAGATGACCAATTTCCTATTTGAAGGAAAAGAAGTCCACATTGAAGGCTATACGCCTCCAAGCAAATAAAAGTAACCTTATTTATTTCAAGGATAATCAATGACATCATAGTCGACGCTCTGATGTCATTTTTGTATTGGGAACCTAATGAGAAAGCTGACTTACTTTTTTATTGCAATGCTGCTGGCTGGCTGCAGTCGAGAATTCATAGAACGTATTTACGACGTCGACTATGAACCCACCAACCGCTTTGCGAAAAACCTAGCGCAATTACCCGGGCAGTTTGTCAAAGATACCGCTGCTTTAGATGCGTTAATTAGCAGTTTCTCCGGTAACATCGAAAAACGCTGGGGTAGCAAAGAAATTAAAGTTGCAGGTAAAAGCAACTATGTGAAATACATCGATAACTACCTTAGCCGCTCTGAAGTTAACTTTTCTGATGGCACCATTATTGTCGAAACCGTATCCCCGACCGACCCCAAAAAGCATCTGCGTAATGCGATTATCACCACCTTATTGACGCCTGATGATCCTGCCCAAGTTGACCTTTTTTCATCACAAAATATTGAACTCAAAGGCCAGCCATTTTTGTACAACCAAGTTCTGGATCAAGACAAACAGCCAATCCAATGGTCTTGGCGCGCTAATCGATACGCTGATTATCTCATTGAAAATCAATTAAAAACGAAAAATGTAGATTTCAAAAAAGCCTATTACGTACAAATTCCGATGGTGGTCGACCACGCATCAAAGCGTAGCTACAAGTACGCGGATATTGTGCACCGAGCATCAAAGAAATATGACATCCCCGAAGATTTGATCTACGCGATCATCAAAACAGAAAGTAGTTTTAACCCTTACGCCGTCAGTTGGGCTAATGCTTACGGCCTAATGCAAGTAGTACCTAAAACAGCAGGCCGAGATGTCTTTTCTTTGGTGAAAAAGAAACCAGGTGAACCTAGCCCTGAGTACCTATTTAACCCAGAAAATAATATTGATACCGGTACAGCCTATTTTTATATCCTCAAAAATCGCTACCTGAAGGACGTAAAGCACCCAACATCGCTCGAATACAGTATGATATCGGCTTATAACGGCGGCACTGGCGGAGTTCTCAACACCTTCAATAAAGACAGAAAACGGGCCATGAATGACTTAAACTCACTGCAACCCAACCAAGTTTACTGGGCGCTCACTAAAAAACATCCCAATTCAGAATCAAGAAGATACTTAGAAAAAGTAACAAAGTTTAAAAAGGAATTTAACACCAGTGGCTAGCAAAGGTGTTTTTGTCTAAATTCGCAGCAAACAAACGGTTTTTTGAAAATATTTTAAAAAAGCAGTTGACGATTGAGAGGAAAATCCGTTTAATAGCGCTCCGTTGCCCGGATAGCTCAGTCGGTAGAGCAGAGGATTGAAAATCCTCGTGTCGGTGGTTCGATTCCGCCTCCGGGCACCACAAATTAAATTGTTGGTGCTTAACTTAAGTAACAGCAAGCAATAAATAAAGTGTGCCGACTTAGCTCAGTAGGTAGAGCAACTGACTTGTAATCAGTAGGTCACCAGTTCGACTCCGGTAGTCGGCACCATTTATTGCCTCGATAGCTCAGTCGGTAGAGCAGAGGATTGAAAATCCTCGTGTCGGTGGTTCGATTCCGCCTCGAGGCACCATTATTTGGTGCAAGTGTTTAATAAAGACATTTACACAAGAATAATTCCCCCTTAGTTCAGTCGGTAGAACGGCGGACTGTTAATCCGTATGTCGCAAGTTCAAGTCTTGCAGGGGGAGCCACTTTAAAAGCCAAGTCGCAAGACTTGGCTTTTTTTGTATCTATTGTTTCTATCCACAATCCCCCACCTAATAAGTTTTCATGTTGAATTAGACTTTTTTCGAGATAAAAATTTAATCATTGTCATATTTTTGTAATCATCTATTACTGATGTAGGTATATTCCTACTATGATGGTTTCATTATTAAAAGTGATACTTAAAATATCACTTATAAGCCATAAACAGAGTATGAGAGTTAGGCCATGAAACTAAAGACACAAGCTTATTTATTATCAGGAATTATCTTTATAGCATTACTAGCCCTTACTACATCAGGCTTATGGACTCTACGAGTCGCCAGTAACTTAGATAACAAAGCTCGAGTAACAGAGTTATTCAAAAGTGCTTACAGTATTTTAACTGAAGTCGAAAAAATGGAGCAAGAAGGCAAACTTCAAGAGCAGGAAGCGAAAGATCTAGCCACAAGATTACTGCGCAACAACATCTATAAAGATAATGAGTACGTATATGTAGCTGATGAAAATATGACGTTTATCGCCACCCCACTCGACCCACAATTACATGGTACAAGTTTTAATGACTTTAAAGACAGTGATGGCAAAAGTGTTGGAGCTCTAATACAAAAAGTTATTGGCAATCAGTCAGGGAAAATTGTCGAATACACTTGGACACAAACTCAAGCCGATGGCTCTATTGAAGAAAAACTCTCTATTGCAGAAAAAACACCGCACTGGGGCTGGGTTGTCGGCACTGGTATTGGTTTTAATGAAGCCAACGCCCGTTTTTGGTCGACAGCACAATGGCAATTAGCACTCTGTGTTGTTATCGCAGGCATTATTTTATCCATTCTGATTTACTCCATTCATAAAATGCTCACGCTACTTGGTGGTGAACCTAAAGACGTACTCAATGCTGTTCAAGCCGTTGCTAAAGGCAGTATTCAAACAAGTTTTGAGACTAAAGCCTCTGACGGCAGTATCTATCAAGCAGTACAGCAAATGAGTCAATCTTTAGCAAACTTAGTGACAAATTTAGAGTCGTCAATGCATGCTCTGCGTCAAGAACTCGCTCAGGTAGAATCTCGCTCTTCTTCGATTGCTCATCTGACCGAAACTCAACAGCAATCAACGGCAATGATTGCAACCGCAATGACAGAAATGGCATCGTCGGCAAATAATGTAGCCGATTCAGCAAGTGATACGGCGTGCAACACAGACCAAGCCGATAAGCAAAGCCAACACACTCAGCAGTTGATACATAATACCGTCGACAATATCCGAGGCTTAGCAGCTCAACTAGGTACCGCAAGCCAAGCAGTATCAAACTTAGATAACGACGTAAACAACATAGCCAAAGTATTGGATGTGATTGGTGATATTGCCGAGCAAACCAACCTACTCGCTCTCAATGCTGCCATTGAAGCGGCTCGAGCTGGCGAACAAGGACGAGGCTTTGCAGTCGTGGCTGATGAAGTGAGAAACCTCGCGGGTCGCACCCAAACCAGCACGAAAGAGATCCAGCACATGATCAACAACTTACAGGAAGGCTCTCGTAACGCAATTCAAACAATGCAAGTTTGTGCTGATACTAGTCAAAGCACGGTGACGGAATCTGAAGGTGCCTCTGAAGCGCTACAACAAATTGTGATTGCGTTAGAGTCAATCTCTGAAATGAGCCATCAAATTGCCACAGCAGCGGCAGAACAAACCCAAGTCGGTGATGATATTTCTAAAAGAATTAATATGATCGAAGAAAGTGGTGTACAACTTAGCCAGGTGGTTACTGAAAGTCACAATAGTACCCAAACTTTGACCTCACTCTCTAATGAACTTGAACTGTGGGTGAATAAGTTCACCATAAAAAACTAGCACTCTGTATTACAGCAATAGCTCAACACACATCATCAAATTCAACAAAAGCATGTTTTCGACGTGCTTTTGTTTTTTCTCCTTTTAATTAAATGGCCTTATTTCATTATCTGATATCCATATCCCTACATAATCCGCTACCATTTCTTAACCTAAATGGGCAAAAACGAGTCACTAAGTATAGAAAAGCAACAAACGACATTTTTTTTGCATTTTAGTGTTGACGTTAAATGCGAAAAACCTTTTAATACACCCCGTCGCCCGGATAGCTCAGTCGGTAGAGCAGAGGATTGAAAATCCTCGTGTCGGTGGTTCGATTCCGCCTCCGGGCACCACAGTTTCTAAATTGTTGGTGCTCAGCACAGACAATAAAATTAAAGAAAATATGTGCCGACTTAGCTCAGTAGGTAGAGCAACTGACTTGTAATCAGTAGGTCACCAGTTCGACTCCGGTAGTCGGCACCATTCTTTAAAACCTGTTCCCCCTTAGTTCAGTCGGTAGAACGGCGGACTGTTAATCCGTATGTCGCAAGTTCAAGTCTTGCAGGGGGAGCCACTTTTCATCAATGAGCCATAGCTTATTGATTCGGAGCCGACTTAGCTCAGTAGGTAGAGCAACTGACTTGTAATCAGTAGGTCACCAGTTCGATTCCGGTAGTCGGCACCATTCTCTTGATGAGAGATAAAAGCATCAATTCCCCCTTAGTTCAGTCGGTAGAACGGCGGACTGTTAATCCGTATGTCGCAAGTTCAAGTCTTGCAGGGGGAGCCACTTTCTAAAGCCAAGTCACATGACTTGGCTTTTTTCATATCTGAATCATAAAAAAGAGCCAGTATCGACTGACTCTTAAATCTACGACTCAAACCGAGTTTATTTGAAACCTTTCACTTTTTTGATTAGGTCATAAGCATTTTGGATTTGTTGTGACTTTTCTTTCGCAACATTCATCATTTCTGGTGGTAAGCCTTTGGCCATCAATTTATCTGGATGGTGCTCATTCATCAGCTTACGATAGGCTCGCTTAATTTCTTTGGAATCCGCACTGTCGTCCACCCCCAAAACATCATAAGCGTCTGACAAGCGATCGCCTTGCGAAGCTTGCTGCCATGAACCTGATTGTTGCTGTCCTTGGTGTCCACCAAAACTACCACCATTTTGCTGAAAGCGGAAAGCCGCTTCTTGCATACGTAAACGTTGCTCTAATTGCGCTGAAGAAAAACCCAAACCGTTGGCTATTTTGTGCAGTACACTACGTTCACTCGGATGCAGAGAACCATCAGCAAACGCTGCGGATATTTGCAGTTCAAGGAAAAACTGCATCAAATCAAAACGGCCACTGGTTGATAAGCGCACTCGCTCAAGTACCTCATCAAGAGGAAAGTGTGGCTCTTTACCATCACGAAATGCTGCTTGTGCTGCGGCTCTTTGCTCGCCATGCAGATTCATTCGTTCCATCATCGTTGTGGCGAGGTGAATCTCTTCTTTGGTCACCTGCCCTTTGGCTTTGGCTACATGCCCCATTACCGCAAATGCAGCTTTGAAAAACTCTTCTTGTCGCTCACTTTGGCTTGGACCAGAGCCAAATGCGCCAGTTTTAAAACCCGCTTGATTTAAGCGGCGAGCCTTATCAAATTGATGCCCGAGGAATAAACCAAACATTGCGCCAAACGGCCCGCCAAACAAGAAGCCAAAAAAAGCGCCAAGAATTTTGCCAAAAATATGCATTATGTGCTCTCAATCTATGAATTTTTTAGTAGTGAAGCTGTCTGATAGTGCCGGGAGCTTCAATTTCCTTTATGATAGGAAACGTTTTATTTAACATTCGGCCATTCACATTCCGAATCAATCAAGTTCAACAGGATAGTACAACTCGATGTCATGTTTTTCCCGCACCATACTAGCCGCTTCAATCAGCGCAGCTCTTTTTGTGCCACCGACTCAAGCAGAAGCTATGTTAGACGATAGTGTGCAGGAACTGCCCGCTATAGATCAATGTTTGATCAACGAACCCGAAGCTGAAGGCGCTAATGAGCAGCCTATCAATGTTGAAGCCGATACGCTAGAAGCAGTGAATGGCGAACGCGCAAACTACAAAGGTAACGTGGTCGTCGTTCAAGGCAAAAAACGTATTTTGGCAGATACAGTGACTCTTCACCAAAAAGAAAACATTGTGATTGCTGAGGGCAATGTAAACTTTAGTGATGGCGAAGTAAAAACCGTTTCAGACAAAGCGACCAATGATCTTAATACCGACTTAATGACGCTAGAAAACACAAAATATCAGTTTTTGTGTGAACCGGGACGCGGTGAAGCGGTTTATGTTTCAAAAACAGGCAAAGCGGTTTATGAAATTGAAGATGGTTCGATTACCTCTTGCCCCGAAGGCGATAACGCTTGGCGTTTGAAAGCATCGAGCATCGATATTGACCAGAACGAAGAACAAGCGACGTTCTACAACCCTCGTTTTGAAATTCAAAATGTACCAGTTTTTTACCTACCTTTTTTAACCGTACCGATTGGTGATACTCGTAAGACTGGTTTTTTGTACCCAACGATATCTTATGGCTCTAGTGATGGTTTTGAGGCTGAAGTACCTATCTACTGGAATTTGGCGCCAAACTACGACCTAGAAACCACGTTTAAATACATGCAAGAACGTGGCACACAGTTAAACAGCAAATTTCGTTATCTGAGTGACTTCGGTAGCGGTAGCATTAAATCTGAATATTTACCTGACGATAAAAAATACACTGAACAAGGAAACCGTTGGGGCTTCCAATATGAACATAGCGGTATTTTCAACCAGGTATGGAAGTTTGATATTGATTACTCTCGCGTCAGTGACATTAGCTACTTTTCCGATTTAGATTCTAGCATTGGTAACCGTGAGGATGGGCAGTTAATTCAAGAAGGTCAAGCTACCTATCGCTCTGATAATTGGGATTCATCAATACTGGTTCGTGATTTTCAATTACTCACTGAAGATAAAACAAATGCCAATCAACCATACCGTTTAATGCCACAGCTTGCGTTTAACTATTACGCACCAGAGCTGCTGCCCTATATGGACTTCGACTTAATCAGTCATATATCGCGCTTTGAAACCAATGCAACAGGCAAACCCGCTGCAACACGGGTACATATAGAACCCGGCATTACTATCCCTATCGCTAATACCTGGGGGACCTGGACTACCGAAGCCCGACTGTTAGGGACTTATTACCAACAAGATCTCGATGGTGTTACAGCAAGTGAATACCAAGATCTTGAAGAAAGCGTCACTCGTGTTATACCTGAATTTCGCTCTCATGCCGGAATTGTCTTAGAAAGAAATACCGCAATCTTCGAGGACTACACACAAACTCTCGAACCACAACTCCAGTACTTGTATGTACCGAAAGAAAATCAAAACAACATTGCTAAATACGATACAACGCTGCTGCAAACCGATTACTATGGGCTTTTCCGCAGCCGCAAATACAGTGGTGTTGATGAAATAGCGGCAGCAAACCAATTTAGCTACGGCGCATCAACCCGCTTCTTTGATGAGCAATATAAAGAACGTTTGAACATCTCTTTTGGTCAAATTCTATATCTTAACAAAAGCAACCGACTGGATAGCAGTAGTAACGAAGAGGTTAAATCCAACTACTCAGCTTGGGCGGTAGAAATGGACTTCAACTATGACGATTACCTTTTCTACCACGGTGGCGTTCAGTACGACATTGATACAAGTGCGATGCAACTCGCCAACAGCACCCTAGAGTATCGTGTTGGCTCTGGATATATTCAAACCAACTATCGTTATGTAACGAAAGAGTATATCGAAAACACCGTCGGTGATAGCGTTCCGGTAAATTCAATTACTGTCGATGGCATTTCACAGGTTGGTTTATTAGGCGGTTACCAGATCAATCGTAAATGGAATGTGAGCGGTCAGTACTTCTACGATTTAACGACCGATGAAAGCTTGGAGTGGCTGGCGAACTTAAGCTATACCTCTGATTGTTGGTATATTGGCTTTACCTATAGCAATCAGTTAAGAAGTTGGAATGGTAACTTTATCACTGACCCGGATGCTGACCCAGTTTATGAAAATAACTTTAGCCTAAACTTCGGCATTGTCGGTTTTGGTACCACCATTGGTGCTGGTTCAGGTTTAGCTGGAGTTGATAACGCTGGTAATGCTTTAGGTTATGGTCGCCCATTTACTCTAAGTAACTAATTTATTTGGCCTATGCTATCACGTAGGCTTTTTCTCATCTTTGATAGGACTGCAAATGAAATTGTGGAAACACACCCTTATTGGCTTAGTTGCAACATTAAATATTGCAACCGCTTCAGCGACTCCCGTTGAGCTTGATCGCGTTGCCGTTATCGTCAATAGCGGCGTTATTTTGCAAAGCGATATTAATAGCGCCATAAAAACCCTGTACATCAATGCTAAGAAAAATAACCAAACACTTCCTGATGAAAAGGTCCTGCGCGAACAAGTGATAGAAAAACTAATTATCGATACCGTTCAGCAGCAAGAAGCTGAGCGTATTGGGGTGCGGATCGATGATAATCGCCTTAATGAAGCCATCAATGAAATTGCTAAGAATAACAACCAAACGATTGACGAACTGACTACCTCTGTTGCCGCTGAAGATTTAACTTACGCAGAGTTTCGCGAACAAGTGCGCAAAGAAATTGCAGCTAGTGAAGCTCGCAATGCTCTTGTGCGCCGTCGAGTCAATATCCTCCCTGCTGAAGTCGATAACCTAGCCGATATCCTTGCCCAGGAAACCAATGCGACCGTTCAGTATAAAATTGGTCATATCCAGCTACGTTTTAGTGATGACCAAGATAAAACCGTTGTTGAGAAACAAGCCAAAGAATTAGCTGAAAAACTAAACCAAGGTGCTGATTTTAGTACCATGGCTTATACCTACTCTAAAGGTCCAAAGGCACTGCAAGGTGGTGATTGGGGCTGGATGCGTAAAGAAGAAATGCCAACTATCTTTGCTGATCAAATCAAAATGCAGAATAAAGGCACCATTATTGGTCCATTTCGCAGTGGTGTTGGCTTCCATATATTGAAAATTGAAGATGTGAAAGGTTTAGAAACCGTTGCGGTAACCGAAGTAAATGCGCGTCATATTCTGATAAAACCAACGGTTATTTTAAGTGATGACGGTGTACAAAAAGAGCTGAATGAATTTATCCGCCGCATTAATGCTGGTGAGGCTACCTTTGCCGAACTCGCTCAACAATACAGTCAAGACCCAGGTTCAGCAGCGCAAGATGGTGAATTAGGTTACCAAACACCTGACTTATACGTTCCAGAATTCAAACACCAAGTTGAAGTTTTACCTGTGGGTCAAATCAGTGAACCATTTAAAACCGTGCATGGCTGGCACATTGTTGAAGTGCTTGATCGCCGTGAAGTTGACCGCACCGATTCCGCAATAAAAAATAAAGCCTATCGTATTCTCTTTAACCGTAAATTTAATGAAGAAGCAAGTGCTTGGCTGCAAGAAATGCGCGCCAGTGCATTTGTGGAAATTTTAAAGGATGAGCAAGATGACAATTAAACGTATTGTTGTCACTGCTGGTGAGCCTGCGGGTATTGGTCCAGATTTAGTACTGGCGCTATCTAAAGAAGATTGGGCACATCAACTGATTGTGTGCGCTGATAAAACGTTACTCGAACAACGTGCACAACAGCTTGGTATTAATGTAAAACTTGAAGATTATGACTCAAGTGCGGAGCCGACCCCCCAACAAGCGGGGTCATTAGTTGTTGATCACATTCCTCTCGCAACCCCCGTTGTCGCGGGGAAGCTTGATGAAGCAAACGGTCATTATGTATTAAACACATTAGAAAGAGCCGCTTTAGGCTGTATGAATGATGAATTTGATGCTATTGTCACCGGCCCTGTGCATAAAGGGGTGATCAACCGTGCTGGTGTTGCTTTTAGTGGCCACACCGAGTTTTTTGCTGAGAAGTCAAATACACCATTAGTCGTGATGATGCTTGCAACTGAAGGATTAAGAGTGGCACTGGTGACGACTCACATTCCACTTGCGTATGTATCCAAAGCGGTTACGGAAGAGCGGTTAGAAAAAATCATTGAGATCCTACATAAGGATCTGTTGGAAAAATTTGCTATCACAGAACCGAAGATTTATGTGTGCGGATTAAATCCTCATGCAGGAGAAGATGGCTGCCTAGGTCGTGAAGAGATTGAAACCATCACGCCGACACTAGAAAAAATTCGTCAACAAGATGGCATTAATTTGATAGGCCCACTACCAGCCGACACCATCTTTAACGACAAATACTTGCAAGATGCCGACGCTGTTTTAGGCATGTATCACGACCAAGTTTTACCCGTATTAAAATACAAAGGTTTTGGTCGTTCAGTAAATATTACTCTTGGTCTACCCTTTATAAGAACATCGGTCGATCATGGCACCGCGCTCGAATTAGCAGGGAAAGGGGTTGCGGATACAGGGAGCTTTAGAACAGCACTCGCCTACGCGATTGACTTGGTAGAAAAGAAACCTAATTAATTTCGAGAAAACTATGAGAAATGATGTCCACTTAGGACACAAAGCGCGTAAACGTTTTGGTCAAAACTTCCTAAACGATCCATACATTATTGATGGTATTGTCTCTGCGATTAATCCACTACCAGGGCAAAACCTGGTTGAGATTGGTCCTGGTCTTGGTGCCATCACTGAACCTGTAGGCCGTGAAGTCGATAAATTTACGGTCATAGAGCTGGACCGTGACTTGGCCGAACGTCTCCGTAACCACCCTGAATTATCAAGTAAATTGACGATTCATGAAGGCGATGCCATGCGTTTCGACTTCACTCAATTAGTGAAGCCAAATAATAAACTGCGTATTTTTGGCAACTTGCCGTATAACATTTCAACACCGCTAATGTTCCACTTATTTGAATTTCATAAAGACATTCAAGACATGCACTTCATGTTGCAAAAAGAAGTGGTTAATCGTTTAGCTGCGGGCCCTGGTAGCAAGGCATACGGCCGTCTAACCGTTATGGCTCAGTATTTCTGTAAAGTAGTACCGGTGTTAGAAGTACCACCTACTGCATTTGTACCGCCACCAAAAGTAGATTCAGCCGTTGTACGTTTAGTGCCTTATGAAGTCCTACCGCATCCAACAACCAATATGAAGTGGTTGGAACGAGTGTGTCGTGATGGCTTTAACCAACGTCGTAAGACGGTACGTAACTGTTACAAAGGTTTAATTGAAGCGGAAACGTTAGAAGAACTTGGTGTTAACCCTGCTTTGCGCCCAGAAAACCTAACACTTGAACAGTTTGTTGCTATGGCAAACTGGTTAGACGCTAATCACGCCTAATGACGATTGAGCGATATACTTTCAATGTCTATCGCTCATCTATCAAACAAGGAGTTAACATGGACGTATCTCAACCTTGTATCAAAATCCAAGTCCAAACTAAATACATTGCCGAACAGTCAAGTCCTGAATTACATCGCTATATATTCGCTTACCTCATCACCATCACCAACTTAAGTAAACAGCAAGTTCAACTTATGAGCCGCCGCTGGCTTATCACTGACTCTAATGGTAAGCAAATGTCGATTGAAGGCGATGGCGTCGTTGGAGAGCAACCAATTATCCAAGCCAATGATGAATACTCCTATCACAGTGGAACGGCTTTAGAGACACCAGTCGGTGTTATGCAAGGTCACTATGTCATGCTTGATCAAGATCAGAATGAATTTATCGTAGAGATAGCCCCTTTTCGTCTCGCGATCCCTAACGTTTTAAACTAATGAGGTACTCGTGGCGAATTATATCGTCGGTGATATTCAAGGCTGTTTTGATGAACTTCAGCATCTGCTTGCTACCGTAAAATTTCAACCACAGCATGATACGCTTTGGCTAGCAGGTGACTTAGTCGCACGGGGGCCAAAATCATTAGAAACATTACGCTTTGTAAAAGCGCTAGGTAATTCAGCGCGCGTCGTGTTGGGTAACCATGATCTTCACTTACTCGCGGTATCTATTGGGATTCATCCGGCCAAATCTCGAGATAAAACACTGCCGATCCTTCAAGCTCATGACGCTGACGAACTATTAGAGTGGCTACGCCATCAACCACTTATGGCTGAACATCCCGAGTTTGTGATGTGTCATGCCGGTATTTCACCGCAGTGGGATCTCAATACAGCACGTGAAGCAGCAAAAGAAGTCGCCGCGGTTTTGCAAGGTGAAAACTGGCGCTGGTTGATAGAGCAGATGTATAGCAACACTCCCGATATCTGGAGTCACAAGCTGCAAGGTATCGAGCGTTATCGCTACATCATCAATGCTTATACCCGTATGCGATTTTGTTTTACGGATGGAAGGCTAGACATGGCGTGTAAGCTGCCGCCACAACAAGTTAGCGATGACGCACTCATCCCTTGGTTTGATGTTCCTCAGCGAATTCCCTTAGATAAAACCGTCATATTTGGTCACTGGGCCGCATTGGAAGGCTACCGCAGTCAATGCTGCATTGGATTGGATACTGGCTGTGTATGGGGAGGAACTCTGACCATGCTACGTTGGGAAGATCAACAATATTTCATTCAACCAGCTTTAGCACACAAAAACTAACGGATTAGAACATCCGGATCACCGCTTAATGGCGATCCGGAATCTGTTATTTCTTATCGAAAATCACAAACTGCATGTTGTGTGCATTTTTTTCATCCGCTTGATACGCTTCACGATGCACTTCCTGCCACTCACTTCCCCATTCAGGAAATTGGGTATCCCCCTCAACATTTAAGTCAATAAAGGTGAGGTATAGCTTATTGGCTTTTGGCATACAGGCTTGATAGATAGAGCCCCCACCAATGATCATCACTTCATCCACATCACCCGCAACCTTGATTGCTTCATCTATGGAAGGTGCAACACATACTCCTTCAATCATCAGAGAAGCATCACGGCTGATCACGATATTATGGCGACCAGGTAGAGGACGACCAATCGACTCATAGGTTTTACGCCCCATGATCACAGGTTTACCTAAAGTACAGCGCTTAAACCACGCAAAATCCGCAGGTAAATGCCATGGCATTTGATTATCTTTACCAATAACTAGCTTGTCTGCCATCGCGGCAATCATACTGATGATCATAAAATAAGATCCTAGAGTGGAATGAGAGAAAACGATATTCCGCTTTCAATGTTCTAAACAATGGGTTTACGGCGATAGAATAACAAGCCTGGTACCGCGAGACCAACCGCTAAGCCGGCAATAATAAACATTGCTTTCAGAAAATTAGCCATCAGCGTCGAAAACAGTTCAGGGGTGAAGCCAAGATGGTTAATTTCAACCATGGCGATCATTGCTTTAAAAGCAAAGACACCAGGTACCATCGGGATTAACGCCGCAACAGTGAACACTTTGGGGTGTGCCAAAAATTTATGCGACCAATTAACGCCCACCATTCCAACAATGGTTGCGGCGAAAAAAGTCGCCCACTCAATTGGAATACCAAATTGCATCATCAAATAACGCGAGCCATGACCAATCGCACCACCTAAAGCACAGTACTTAAGTGCAGGCACGGGCACATTGAATACCAAAGCAAAACCCACCGCAGGAATCGCTGCAAAAAACATATCATTAGCTAAGCCAATCAATAAATTCATCCAATCCATGTTACCACCCCCACACGCCAGTCAGACTCATCGCTGCAACAATCCCAAGGCTAGTGGCCAAGGTGAGTAAACTGGCCATAACAAAGCGAGCAATGCCCATATTGATGTAGCCTTTAAGCATATCAGCAACCGCATTAATCAATGGAAAACCAGGCACTAACATCAATACCGAAGAAGCCATGACAATGGTCGGCTTATTACCTAATTGGTAGATGACCGCTTGAGTAGAAATGGTAGACGTAACAAATGCTGTGACCGCAAAGTTGACGAGCGGATTAAAGTGGCGATGGCCTATTTCTTGGCGAACGATCATGCCTACAGCAGAAGCAATGAAAGTCATTGCAAATACGGTCCAATCTCCGCCAGCCAAACGAGCGAATGCCGCACATGAAAGACCGATCATCACCACCACTAACCAACGATTATAGCGCTCTGGACTTATTTGATTGAGTTTCTTCTGTGCAAGAGAATAGTCTAAAATTCCTTTCTCCATCATGATACAAATGCGCTGCACTTGAGTCACAACTCGCATATTGATACCACGATCAGGGCAACGACGAGCGGTCGTAATGCAGTGGCTATCATAAACGGTAGTCAATACTAACGAACTGGCGGAAAGTGATACTTCCACTTCACTCATTCCACAGGCTGCGCCCATTCGACGCATAATATCACCCACTAAAGTGCTTTCAGCACCATGCGCTAATAACATCTGCCCTGCTTGGGCGACTAATCGAGAAACCGATCTCTGTTTGGATGCCATGATTCCTTTCCTAACGTCCTAAAAGTGCAACATTTTGCACGAAAATAAGTATCTGAAATTTGATTTAGACACAAAAAAGCCGCAATTGCTATTGCGGCTCAATACTTTGGACAAAATTAATCACGAACATAGATAACGTGACCGTCATCTTCTTCGTCATCCCAATCGTCCCAATCATCATCGTCATCTTCAGTAATAACGTTCTGACCACTCATTGCATCTTTATGGTAATCATCCCACATGAAGTCAACTTTTTGCGCTTCGCTTAGCTCTTCTTTTTCACGAGGTAATGTTTCCATAAAGTCAGCCAACTCACGGCATAACTCCGCGGTGCCTTTCTTATTCACAGCCGAAATTTTGAAGTATTTACCTTCCCAAGCCAATGCTTCCAAGATCTCTTGGATCTTTTCATCCGCTTCTTCTTCCAGCATAAGATCAACTTTGTTGAACACTAACCAACGTGGTTTTTGTGCTACTTTCTCGCTGTATTGCTCGAGCTCATCAATGATGGTTAGTGCATTTTGCGCCGGATCACTTTGATCAATCGGCATGATGTCGATCATATGCAGCAACACGCGACAACGCTCTAGGTGTTTTAAGAAGCGAATACCCAAGCCAGCACCATCCGCAGCGCCTTCGATCAAGCCTGGAATATCGGCAACCACAAAGCTCTTCTCAGGGACAACACTCACCACGCCTAAGCTTGGGATTAAGGTTGTAAACGGATAATCGGCAACTTTCGGTTTTGCAGCAGAAACAGAGCGAATGAACGTCGACTTACCCGCATTAGGTAAACCAAGCATACCGACATCAGCAAGCAGCAATAGCTCAAGACGCAACTCACGGACTTCACCTTTAGTACCCATTGTCTTTTGACGTGGAGCACGGTTAACCGAGGACTTAAAGCGAGTGTTTCCTAGACCGTGCCAACCGCCTTTTGCGACCATGACGGTTTTACCATGCTCAGCAACCTCACCAACGACTTCATTGGTATGGATATCAACCGCACGCGTACCGACAGGGACTTTTAGCGTGATGTCTTTACCGCGTTTACCAGTACAGTTGCCACCACTACCATTTTTACCACGCTCAGCTGCGTAGAAACGCTGGAATCGGTAGTCAATTAGAGTATTAAGGTTTTCGTCAGCTTGAATGTAGACGTCACCACCATCACCGCCATCGCCACCGTCAGGGCCACCTTTCGCCACGAATTTTTCACGCCAAAAGCTAACGACACCGTTACCGCCATCGCCCGCTTCGACTTTAATTACCGCTTCATCAACGAATTTCATTTGTTACTCCGCACTATTTGCGCTGCGATATCACTGTTACACAATGATATAAATTCTAGCAGATACAGACTCAGAATCGACCTTGGTCATCCTTTGTTTCACCTGCAATTGGAACACATAAGGAGAAACTCTAGCGATTAGAGTGTCTTCTTTTCTGTTCGACTGATAAATAAAAAACCCCACCGTAACGGCAGGGCTTTTGAATTCAGCTAGGTACTAAACTTATTCAGCTTCGATGCTAACAAATTTACGGTTTTTAGAACCTTTAACCTCAAACTTCACTTTACCTTCGGTAAGAGCGAAAAGAGTATGGTCTTTACCAATACCAACGTTAGTGCCTGCGTGGAACTTAGTACCACGTTGACGAACGATGATGTTACCTGCAAGAACAGATTCACCACCGAAACGCTTAACACCAAGACGTTTGCTTTCTGAATCGCGGCCGTTACGAGTAGAACCGCCAGCTTTTTTGTGTGCCATTGTTAAACTCTCCTAAATTACTTAAGCGTTGATGCCAGTGATTTTCACTTCAGTGAACCACTGACGGTGGCCTTGCTGCTTACGAGAGTGTTTACGACGACGGAACTTAACGATTTTAACTTTATCGCCACGACCGTGTTGTACTACTTCAGCAGTAATTTTACCGCCTTCAACAAGAGGTGCACCAACAGTGATAACCTCACCGTTAGCAACTAGAAGAACTTTATCAAATTCAACAGTTGCACCAGTTTCAACGTCTAATTTCTCTAAACGAAGAGTTTGACCTTCGCTTACACGGTGTTGTTTACCACCAGATTGGAAAACAGCGTACATATTTTACTCCGCTCTTTCCGCACAGCCGTATGCTTTTTATTTGAGCAATTTGGGTGTGCGCTAAACTAATCATCAATAGGGCGCAGATTCTACGCGAATGAGTACCCTAAGACAAGCCATATTTTGAAAAAATTGGCGAAAAGCTAATCGCCAATGAAAAGTGCCGCAATCATGCCTTTAAGCCATGTATTAATCAACGTTTTTTAGTGTATTATTCGAGAATTATAGAAGAACAAAATACCTTATAGGTTCTAACTTCAGCCGGATCAATCATGGATTTTAACGCTATCCAAACACTTACTGCCAACGACATGGCAAAAGTGAATGAAACAATTCAAGCTCAGCTCAACTCTGATGTATCTTTAATCAACCAATTAGGGTTTTATATTGTCAGTGGCGGAGGTAAACGCCTGCGCCCTCTGCTGGCCATCTTGTCAGCTCGTGCTCTCGGTTATCAGGGAGAGGCGCACACAACCGCAGCCGCATTTATCGAATTTATTCATACTGCGACCTTGTTGCACGATGATGTCGTCGATGAGTCTGACATGCGTCGTGGCAAAGCAACTGCCAATGCCGCGTTTGGTAATGCCGCCAGCGTGTTGGTCGGAGACTTCATCTACACCCGTTCATTCCAAATGATGACTAAGTTAGGATCATTAAGGATCCTCGAGTTAATGAGCGATGCTGTAAACGTCATTGCGGAAGGTGAAGTTCAGCAGTTAATGAACTGTAATGATCCTGACACCACCGAAGAAAGTTATATGCAGGTGATCTACTCAAAAACGGCACGTTTATTTGAAGCGGCAACTCAAATTGGCGCTATCTTAAACGATGCCCCTCAAGAGATCGAAACAGCTTTACAAAATTACGGCAAATACCTCGGCACCGCTTTCCAGCTCATCGATGACGTGATGGATTACACCTCTGATGGAAAAGAGATGGGCAAGAACGTTGGTGATGATCTAGCGGAAGGTAAACCCACTTTACCACTGCTGTATGCCATGCAAAATGGTACACCAGAACAAGCCAGTATGATCCGCGAGGCAATTGAAAAATCGAATGGCATGGAGCGTTTAGATGAAATTCTAGCGGTCATGAAGCAGACAGGTTCGTTAGAATATACAACGCAAAAAGCGCAACAAGAAGCCGATAAAGCGATAGCTGAACTTGCTGCAATTACTGATAGTGATTACAAGCAGGCGTTGATTACACTGGCTCATATGGCAGTGAACCGCACTAAGTAACCGATAATGATGGCTCGATATAACTTGCGATTTGTTCTTCTATTTTTTACCCGCAAGTAATCAAGCATTAGACAAACAGAGATGAAGTGCCTTGCTATCAAGGCGCTTCATCATTCTACTGAACATTAAGCTACAACCCACCTTGCCAAATCATCCCACAAGCAACAACAGCAACAACGGTCAAAGCACACGCGCCAAACTTCTCTCTCCCTTGGAATGGATGAATGCCCTGCTCCCGTTTAGCTTTGATGTAGAAATAAAGCCCTGGCAGATACAGCAATGCAGAGAGCATCAAATAATGCAAACCAGAAGCGTACAGCAACCACAACCCATAAATCGTCGCCGACAAACCAATGATGAGTAACTTGCCACGATTTTTCTGTTCAATCGCCAGCTTAAGCGTGAACGCACCGACCAAAAAATATGGCACTAAGATCATTTCAGATGCAAAGATCAACAAAGTGTCATAAGTACTGCCCGCATACATCACTAAAATCAATGAACACTGGATACAAATATTGGTTAACGTCAGCGCCTTAACCGGGCTGCCCGCTGCATTTTGTTTAGCGTAAATGGCTGGAAACACTTTATCTTTTGCGCATAAAAATGGCGCTTCAGATGCCAGCACTGTCCAGCTTAAAAATGCCCCACAAACAGAAATAATAAGACCGATACCAATGATGTACTCACCCCATGGGCCAATAATCATGGTCAGAACTTTTGCCATTGATGGATTTTGATATTGTGCCAGTTCTACCGGCTTAATTACCCCCATTGACAGCAAAGTCACCAGTACATATATCGTCAGAGCTGTCAACAAACCGAGAATGGTCGCTTTGCCAATATCAGCACGATGACGAGCTCGACTAGACACGACGACAGCACCTTCAATACCAATGAACACCCACACGGTAATCAACATTGTGCTTTTGATTTGGGTAAGCAAATCGTGTTCGCTGCCAAAATGGAGCCCAGTAAAATCTAGCGTAAATTTATCCCAACTAAAGGCAAATGCAGCGCAAAGAATAAACAGAACTAAAGGTACCATTTTCGCAAAGGTAGTAATGAGGTTAATAAACGCCGCGGTTTGCACTCCCCTTAACACCAGTAAATGCACAAGCCAGAGTAATACCGAAGCACTAGCAATAGAAACCCAAGTATTTCCTGCTCCGAAAATGACGCTATCTGGGCTATCAAAAAACATCCCTAACGTACTAAAAACGATGACTAGGTAAGAAACATTGGCGACCATGGCACTAAACCAATAACCCCAGGCAGAACAAAAACCTGCAAAGTCTCCAAAACCCTCTCTGGCGAAACCAAACACACCGCTATTGATGTGCGGCTTATGAATCGCTAATTGTTGGAAAGAAAGCGCAAGAAAGATCATCCCTATACCAGTGATCCCCCATCCAATCATGACGGCTAAAGGGCTAGCCACAGAGGCCATATTTTGCGGCAGGCTAAATACACCAGCACCAATCATTGAACCAATGACAAGCGCTGTGAGTGAGCCTAAACCGAGTTTATTATCCATGGTGATGTTCCTGTGAGTATCTACACATACGAGGAAGAAGGCGCTATTTTAGAGAACAATATGATAAGACATAGCCCTAAAGTGATCTTTATCACCTAGATAGTGATAAAGATGGCAACTTCATTGCCGAGGATCAAAAAGATAGTAAGTTCATCATCAAAATAACAGTGCAAACAGTAAAAAACTCCGCATTCTACACACAGAAAAGCGTCTTAATATAAAAAGTTGCATTAATTCAAACAATAATACTGAGTTAGCCTTAAAAATTAATTACAAAAATAGGTAAATATAGCGATTAAACCGCTTAAAACACACAAATACTAAACCGATTAAAGTGCTGTTATGAAAACATTTAGCCCATAAAAAATGCCGCTCTTAAAAGAGCAGCATTTTTAGCGTAATGATATTTCGCGATTATTTAGCGAATTCAACACCAATAGCGATATCACCTTGCAGTGTTTCAAGCATGCCGTCTAAAGCAGCTTGCTCATAAGCACTTAATACACCGTAGCTTAATACTTCTTCTACGCCATCTTTGCCTAATTTGATTGGTTGAGCAAAGAAAGAAGCATGTTCGCTACCACCATCAACGTAAGCGCACTCAACAATACCAGGTTCACCTTGCAGTGCTTTCACTAAAGACAGACCGAAACGGCAAGCCGCTTGTCCCATAGAAAGTGTCGCACTACCGCCACCCGCTTTTGCTTCAACCACTTCAGTACCCGCGTTTTGAATACGCTTAGTTAAAGCTTCGACTTCTTCAGCGCTAAACTCAACACCTTCAACTTGAGATAGAAGAGGCAAAATAGTGACACCAGAGTGACCACCAATAACTGGTACACGAACCTGGCCTGGATCTTTATCTTTAAGTGCTGCCACAAAGGTTTCAGAACGAATAACATCCAGTGTAGTCACACCAAACAATTTGCGCTTGTCGTACACACCCGCTTTTTTCAATACTTCAGCCGCAATTGGTACTGTTGTGTTTACTGGGTTAGTGATGATGCCAACGCAAGCTTTTGGGCACACTTTAGCAATTTTTTCTGCCAACGCTTTTACAATACCAGCATTAACATTGAATAGATCAGCACGATCCATACCTGGTTTGCGCGCAACACCAGCTGAAACTAAAACCACATCCGCACCTTCCAGTGCTGGTGTTGGATCTTCTCCAGCATAACCTTTGATCGATACCGGCGTCGGGATATGGCTAAGATCAGCAGCGACACCAGGAGTAACTGGTGCAATATCGTATAACGCTAGATCTGAACCAGCAGGAAGACGGTTTTTAAGTAGAAGTGCTAGGGCTTGACCGATGCCACCAGCGGCACCAATAACAGCTACTTTCATCGTAGTTCTCCTTGAGAGTTAATCTCTTATAAATGTTTTTAGTAGGGTATTTTTAAGGTAGAACGCTATAGCAATCACAATATGATTACAATCAATTAACGTCAGCTTTGCGACCTTGCGCAATCGCAAAAAACCGTGCCACAAAACCAGTGGCGATTATGACGCTTATTATCTTTACTGACAAAGGCTTAAGCCGCTATTCGACCAAAGTTTTACGTCAACTTTACAGTGACCTTTTAGACACTTTTGCAGGATAGTTTGGCTATAACTGCATAGCTATGCGAGAATATGCAGCAATAAATGTTCAATCGAAGACGATGACTATGCGCAATAATGATAAGCAAGATAATCTAGTTCGTGCTTTTAAAGCCCTACTAAAAGAAGAACGATTCGGCTCTCAAGGTGACATCGTTGATGCACTGCGTAACGAAGGGTTTGAGAATATCAACCAATCTAAAGTTTCTCGCATGCTCACTAAGTTTGGTGCCGTACGTACTCGCAATGCAAAAATGGAAATGGTTTACTGCCTTCCTGCTGAGCTTGGGGTTCCGACAGTATCAAGCTCACTGCGCGAACTGGTGCTAGATATCGACCATAACGCTGCACTGGTTGTGATCCATACCGGCCCTGGCGCAGCGCAGCTTATTGCTCGCTTGCTCGACTCTTTGGGGAAATCAGAAGGTATTTTAGGCGTAGTAGCCGGTGATGATACGATTTTTATCACCCCAACTTTGAATGTCACGACAAAGCAACTATTTGATTCTGTTTGCGATCTGTTTGAATACGCAGGTTAAACTTCAGCTCAAACTCCGCTCATTTTCTAACATTATCAGAGTCGTGCCGCTTATTGAGGCGTGACTCTGTTCACATCTTCAAAAATAAGACATCACTAATTAAGCGATAATAACTCATTGATAGGCAAGCCATTGTCATATATTTGACACTAAAGGAGTCACTAATATATAGCCTATTTCGCTATATTTTTTAACATTCCTATAATTATGTGTCGATTTTTTGGTATTATTTAGCCGCTTTTTCAACACACGGATTGAAAAAGACGACGTTTCCTAGTTAAGGAAACTCCCCCTATATTGCTATTATTTATGGGGTTAATAATGGATAAGGAAGGAAAATTCATGGCATTGAATAAATTGATTAAAGTTGGAGCGATTGCAGCTGCAGTGATTGGCGCGGGTGCGGTCAATGCTCAAGAGTTCATTACAATTGGTACCGGTTCGGTGACGGGTGTTTACTACCCAACAGGCGGTGCGATTTGTAAACTTGTCAACAAAGGACGTAAAGATCACAACATTCGTTGTTCTGTAGAATCAACTGGCGGCTCTATCTACAACGTTAACACTATTCGTGCTGGTGAGTTAGATTTCGGTATCGTTCAGTCAGATTGGCAGTACCACGGTTACAACGGTACCAGTAAATTTGAAGAGCAAGGTCCATTCAAAAAACTACGCGCGGTTTTCTCACTTCATACCGAACCTTTTAATATCATCGCGCGCGCTGATTCTGGCATTAATGGCGTAGCAGACCTGAAAGGTAAACGTGTCAACATTGGTAATCCAGGCTCTGGTGACCGCGCAACCATGGGCGTTGTTATGGATGCGATGGGTTGGACTAACGATAGCTTCAAACTTGCCTCTGAACTAAAAGGTTCTGAGCGTTCTCAAGCATTATGTGATAACAAAATTGATGCCTTCATCTACATGGTTGGGCACCCAAATGGTTCAATCAAAGAGGCAACAACTTCTTGTGATGCAAAATTAGTTTCTGCAACAGGGCCTGAGATTGAAAAAATCGTCGCTGATAACCCTTACTATGCATACAGCACAGTACCTGCTGGCATGTACCGTGGTACAGATCAAGATGTGAAAAGCTTTGGTGTAGCGGCAACATTAGTGACGAGCACTGACGTTTCAGACGATGTTGCCTACAACTTAGCTAAAGCAGTATTTGAAGATTTCGATACCTTCAAACGCCTACACCCTGCTTTCGCAAACTTGAAAAAAGAAGACATGGTAAAAGCGGGGATCTCTATTCCTCTTCACCCTGGCGCTGAAAAATACTACAAAGAAATTGGCCTGCTAAAATAATGTCGCACTGCGATAACTCATAACTTAGCGAACCAGAAAGGAGGTGTCATGCCTCCTTTCATTAACACATTCATATATTCCAAACCGTTAGAGTTTAGCCAAGCTGTTCAAACTCTATATCTTAGGGATGTATTTTGGTTTTCAATGATTAGAAAACCAACTTTGATCGATTCCTGAAAACCCTACTAATCTGTTCACGGCAATGAATCATTCATGCCGAATGCACTGATGTATGGAAACTTTTCAGATCAGACCATCACATAATAAGGATAACGTACATGACGAAGACAACGACTCAGTCTACCGATGTGCAAGAAATGGTGGCGCAATCCGATACTGGCGCAAGAAACCCAAGTGGGTTATCTGGGCGCATTCTATGGTTTGTCCCACTATGTTGGTCATTGTTCCAACTTTGGTATGCATCACCGTTACCATTTATCTTCAATTTTGCTGTCTTGAACGATACTCAAGCACGAGCCATTCATCTTACTTTTGCCGTATTCCTAGCGTTTACCGCTTATCCCGCCATGAAGAGTTCATCGCGAGATCGCATTCCTCTTATCGACTGGCTGTTGGCCCTAGCAGGAAGTTTCTCGGCTGCCTACATCTACCTTTTTTATACCGAGTTGGCGGGGCGTTCGGGAGCTCCGACAATATTAGACATCATCGTTTCAGTCATTGGTATGGTGTTACTTCTTGAAGCAACACGCAGAGCGTTAGGTCCACCGTTAATGATGGTGGCTGCGATATTCTTGCTCTATACCTTTGGCGGCCCATACATGCCAGATGTCATTGCTCATAAAGGTGCAAGCTTAAATAAAGCAATGTCGCATTTATGGCTAACGACTGAAGGGGTATTTGGGGTTGCGTTAGGGGTATCCACTTCTTTTGTCTTCCTCTTTGTTTTATTTGGCGCCATGCTTGAGCGTGCGGGAGCCGGTGCTTATTTCATTAAAGTAGCGTTTTCAATGCTTGGCCATATGCGTGGTGGTCCAGCAAAAGCTGCGGTGGTTGCATCCGGTTTATCTGGCCTAGTATCTGGCTCATCGATTGCCAACGTTGTGACAACCGGAACCTTTACCATTCCATTGATGAAACGAGTTGGCTTTCCGGGCACTAAAGCCGGAGCGGTCGAAGTTGCGGCATCAACCAACGGACAATTAACGCCACCAATCATGGGGGCGGCGGCATTTTTGATGGTCGAATATGTCGGTATCTCGTACGTTGAAGTTATCCGTGCCGCATTACTGCCTGCACTCATCTCTTACATTGCGCTTATCTATATTGTGCATTTAGAAGCCTGTAAAGCCGGTATGACCGGACTACCTCGTCGTAATACACCGACCTTGCTTCACAGCTTGCTCTCTTTTACCGGCACAATTTTAGGTTTGTGTGTCATCAGCGCCGTCGTTTATTACGGCATTGGCTGGACTAAAGACGTATTCGGCGCAGCAGCAACCCCTATCGTTACCATTGCATTACTGTTGACCTATGTCGCCTTAGTTAAGATCTCTGCTAGCTATGCCGCTGAAGGGGCAATGGATATGGATGCCGAACTGACCGAAGTTCCGGATCCGGGTCCGACGGTAAAGTCTGGTCTTCATTACCTCTTACCAATTGTGGTTCTAGTCTGGTGCTTAACGGTAGAACGTTTTTCCCCAGGGCTTTCCGCCTTCTGGGCCACCGTGTTTATGATCTTTATTTTGATCACTCAACGACCTCTCATGTCGCTCATTAACAAAACCAATGATGTGAATACCCAGATCAAAGCGGGTTTTATCGACTTAAGTGAAAGCCTAGTGTCTGGCGCTCGCAACATGATCGGTATTGGTGTAGCAACAGCGGCAGCAGGGACTGTCGTCGGTGTCGTGACGTTGACGGGGATTGGTCTCGTCATGACTGACTTTGTTGAGTTCATCTCTGGTGGTAGCGTGATCATGATGCTGATCTTCACCGCAGTGATCAGTCTGATCCTCGGTATGGGTCTACCAACAACAGCTAACTATATCGTTGTATCGACGTTAATGGCTCCGGTGATTGTTACTTTAGGCGCGGCACATGGGCTTATCATTCCACTGATTGCAGTCCACCTATTTGTGTTCTACTTCGGTATTTTGGCAGATGATACACCACCGGTTGGTCTCGCAGCCTTTGCCGCGGCGGCTATCGCGAAATCAGATCCGATTCGTACTGGTATTCAAGGTTTTGCCTACGATATTCGTACCGCTATTTTGCCATTTATGTTCGTGTTTAATACACAACTACTGTTGATGGGTATTGATACTTGGTGGCATTTAGCATTGACCATCTTCTCAGCCATCACGGCGATGCTACTGTTCTCAGCAGCAACTCAAGGGTGGTGGTTTACTCGCAGCAAATGGTGGGAAACCGTCTTATTGCTGGTGCTCACTTTCTCATTCTTCCGCCCTGGTTTTTGGTGGGATATGATTTATCCAGCGACCGAGATTCACCCAGGTACTGAGATTGCTCAAATTACTGAGGCGCTCAATGTCGGTGAGTCTATTGAACTGATCGTTGCTGGTGAAACACTTGACGGAGATTTCCGTTCAAAGACGGTACTACTACCTTTTAATGATAAAGCAGTAAGCGCTGAAGAGCGTATTCAGTCTATGGGGCTAACACTCAAGCAAGTCAATAACCGTATGATTGTCGACATGATTGAATTTGGTAGCCCAGCAGAAGCATCAGGGATTGATTTCGATTGGGAAATTCGCTCAGTCGTGGTTGATAGTGACCGTCCAATGAAAGAGTGGGTATTCCTACCTGCGCTACTATTGGTCATTGCTTTAGCATGGAATCAAAAACGCCGTATCAGAACACAAAAAATACGCGCTTAATCAATATGCCTAGCTAAAGCTAGGCATATACTTAACGGAAACAAGGTGCTCCAAAGCGCCATATCGCACAATGAGATAAACAATAATGTATAAACATATCCTTGTTCCAGTTGACCTAAATGATAAAGGCTTTGCAGATAAAGCCGTTGAACTTGCTGTTTGGCATGCAAGACATTCAAACGCTGAAATTCATCTATTAAACGTACTACCTGGCATTCACATGTCTATGGTCGCGACTTACTTCCCTAAAGATGCTGCAGCTAAAATGAAAAGTGATGTCAAGCAGCAGCTCAAACAGTTCGCTGATCAGCATATCGATGATGAAATTATTTACAAACTGCACGTAGCTGAAGGCAAAACCTACGCGACCATTTTAGATTATGCAGAAAAGCTCGGAGCGGATCTGATTGTGATGCCAAGCCATAAACGTTCGAAGATCGATAAAGTCATGTTGGGTTCAGTGGCGAGTAAAGTCGTGCAGCATTCACCGATTAACGTGTTGGTTGTAAAGCCACAAGGTTAAAAACCTTATCCCCCACCGAAAAAAGGCGCTGAATGCGCCTTTTTTACGTTAGGAATCAACTATCACATTAATCGATATTTCCACCTTTCCATTATGAGAATAGTTATCAATAATGTTTGTATCCCATAGATAATCAATAGGTATACGACATGAAAAAGACACTTAACTTTGCAGCTATACATTTTAGCATTGCGTTTACAGTGGCTTATTTATTAACCGGTGACATCATTCTCGGTAGCTTGATTGCTTTGCTTGAACCTATGGTCAACACAGTTGCTTTTTACTTCCATGAGAAGCTATGGGCTCAATATTCACTGCTGCAACGCTTTGCTCAGTCCGCCACAATCAAAACCACCAGTTTTGCTGTCATACATTTTAATGTCGCCTTTGGGGTCGCCTACTTAATGACAGGGAGCTTTTTAATTGGTGGGGTAATGGCGATGATCGAACCAAGCATTAATACTTGTGCTTACTACTTCTACGAGAAATTTTGGCAACGCAAACATGCAGCCACTTGGCACCCAGCCCATTGTTCACACTAAAATGTCTTGAAATTGCAGTAGAGGTGCAAACAAGTCCCTCAATGGCTGTAAACAAGGTAATTGGGAAAGTTGAGCGCCATCAGCAACTTCACAGCGCAAGGCTTACAAAGGAAAATGAGTGACACATAAATCTTCACTCAATGCGATATGAAATGATTGCTGCTGTCCATCAAGTTGCACGGTTAACGTGTAAAGATCACTCGGATCAAGCTTATTCAGATCAGCATATTTAGGGGCTTCAACTTGAAATAGCGCACTGGCGTGATCTTGACGTACATCGATCGGCAACTGATAGCTCATCCCATTAAATTTAACCACCGCCGCCACCAACCCTGGTGAGTAGGTTTTGTAGTGCAGATTGACCAAAAACTCACACCCACCACCGTGGTGCCAAATCTGTTCAGTGGTCACATGCTCTAAACGAACGTGACGAATAAACTGTAGATACGGCTGCTGCCAAATACCGATTCGTTGATCGTACTTTTTAACCTGATGATGGCCCAGTGGACAAAGTTCAATCGCATCTTCTTCATCAAGCAACCACTCTTCTTCCTGTTCGAGAAATAAAATCTCAAAACGATTGCGCCCAAGCTGCATTAAAGGACGAATATCTTTTTTATAGATAGACTGGCTACCATCACAATCGAAAAGGGCCACGCCGTTTAACCGTATTTCGGCATAAAAATCGATCCCTTCCAATACCAAATCTACCGCGGCAAACGCCAGCATAGACTCATCGACATCAATATCATGCATCAAATGCCATTCTTGTTCGGCAATCTGCTGCTCTGTCATTGTTTCAGGCAAAACTTGACTAAGAGGAGCAGGAAAGCACAAATCATCTTGA
The DNA here is from genome assembly GCF_029478545.1 of Vibrio sp. 1180_3. Lineage (NCBI taxonomy): Bacteria > Pseudomonadati > Pseudomonadota > Gammaproteobacteria > Vibrionales > Vibrionaceae > Vibrio > Vibrio sp. 1180_3. The sequence continues at coordinate 49,165 of NZ_SJFM01000018.1, read as the reverse complement.
GGGATCGACAAATCAGTCAACGGTGAAAGCTGCCAAAAGCCAGCGAGAGAAAGTTGCATAATAAACTTGAGCCAGATCAATTTTGTCGCATTATATACAAAAAAAACACTCAAATGTGCGCTTACAGGTAACTATTTATTCTGTAGTCCAAGATAAGCAAAGATGAAATGTTGGATAAATCAATGCACCTTGCCTAGTTGCAGATAAAAAAATACCAGCAACAAGGCTGGCATTCTTTAACTGAGGAATTACTCTTCATCATCCTCGTCGTCGTCACCGTACAGTGCATCCTCACCAGAGTAGTAAGTGCCCCATCCATCGTAGATGATGTCATATTTTTCAGCAAGATTGATAAGCTTAGCCGCTTGTTCGTCAATAGCCTCGGCATTAAGCGTTGACTGCATTGTCGCATCACAGCACAGTAATTTATTGCCATCTTCATCTTCAGTTTCTTCAGCTTCAAGAACTTCAAAGCCCATTTTAAATGCTTCAACGACCGCTTTTTCTAACGTGTCAAAATCTTCAGCAAACAGATGGTGCTCAATCTCATATAACGCTTCTGGATCACTTCCATCTTCCAATAGTGCTTGAATGATGTCGCGAGTATCCTCTTTTTGGATTTCAATTAACTCTTCAACGGACACGTAATCATCTTGTTGAGGTTGAGACATAAGGCGCTCCAGATTTGGCAAAAATAGATCTAAATGAATTGCGACGAAATATGGCATGGATCGCTAAAAATTACCACCAACAAAGCATTAAGATCGTTATCTTTGTAGAAGATCATTCACCTTAAAACTCTCGTAAAGCGGCGAGACAGCATAATTTAACAATTTATTTTCAATTGACCACTTCAGCAGATTATCTGCCTATCGTTTTTGGTGAATTACGCCTGAAAGTGCCCATTTATCGATCATCCATGCATATTCGAAAATTAGAACTTACAGAGAATCTCTGACCTTTATTCACTAAAAACGCATAAAAGCGAAATTTTATGCATATATTGTTCATGCTTGATTACTTTCTATTTTACACAAAAGCGCATAATAAGGCATTTTCTATTCTAGCTCTTATTTATGTAAAATTGGAATTTATGAGTGTTAAAGTAAATATTAATGAAATTTAAAACTAATAATGTTGGTTTTTTTGGTTTATATTACCAGAAGGATAACTTGCATCTTAACGGTAAGCTTGTCATTAATAGCCTCAGGAATAAGAGTAAGGATACAAAATGAGTAAGTTGTACGTGGGATCTGAAGTAGGCCATTTACGAAGAGTACTGTTAAATCGACCAGAACGCGCCTTAACCCATCTTACCCCTTCGAACTGTCATGAACTGCTGTTTGATGACGTTCTCGCGGTAGAAGATGCGGGAAAAGAACACGATGCTTTTGCTGATACACTAAGAAAGCAGGATGTCGAAGTATTGCTATTGCATGATCTTTTAGTCGATACCTTAGCGGTGGCAGAAGCAAAAACCTGGCTGCTTGATACTCAGATATCTGATTTTCGCTACGGGCCGATCTTTGCTCGCGATCTTCGCCGTTATCTAGCCGAGATGGACAACGAGCACCTTGCCACTATTTTACTTGGTGGGCTAGCCTATTCGGAACTACCGATACCTTCATCATCAATGCTACCAAAGATGCATAGACCATTGGATTTTGTGATTGAGCCTCTACCCAACCACCTATTCACTCGTGATACATCATGCTGGGTATACGGTGGCGTATCACTCAACCCAATGATGAAACCAGCTCGTCAACGTGAAACTAACCATCTGCGTGCAATTTATCGCTGGCACCCAGTCTTTGCTGGTCAAGATTTCATTAAATATTTTGGCGATGAAGATCTGCATTACGATAATGCCAATATCGAGGGTGGTGACGTACTGGTGATTGGTAAAGGTGCGGTTCTGATTGGTATTTCAGAACGAACCACACCACAAGGTGTAGAAAATTTAGCGGCGAACCTATTCAAACATGGTCAAGCCAAAGAGGTAATTGCGGTTAATTTACCCAAACATCGCTCTTGCATGCACCTAGATACCGTCATGACACATATGGATATTGATACGTTCTCTGTCTATCCGGAAATTATGCGTAAAGACTTAGATACCTGGCGTTTAACACCAAAAAACGATGCTGATATACAGGTCGAAAATGTCCCCAGTTATATTCACGCCATTGAATCGGCCCTCGAGGTTGATTACCTTAAAATCATCACCACTGGTGGTGACAGCTATGAAGCAGAGCGTGAACAGTGGAATGATGCTAACAACGTACTGACAGTAAAGCCAGGCGTGGTTATCGGTTACGAACGCAATGTGTATACCAACGAAAAATACGATAAAGCAGGTATTGAAGTACTTACGATTCCAGGAAATGAGCTTGGACGCGGTCGCGGTGGAGCACGCTGCATGAGTTGCCCAATTGAACGCGATGGTATTTAACCATTTCTAACTTGGTAAGTATTGCCTCATAAAAAAGCGGCGAATCATATCGCCGCTTTTTGTTAATCCAACCACCCCAAAAGTGCTTATTCCGTACCACCAACCGTCAAGGAATCAAGTTTAAGTGTGGGCTGACCGACACCCACTGGTACACTTTGTCCTGCTTTACCACACACGCCAACACCACGGTCAATGCTTAGATCATTGCCGACCATCGACACCTGCTGCATAGCTTCAATCCCTGAACCGATCAAGGTTGCACCTTTAATTGGGTGAGTGATCTTACCATTTTCAATCATGTAAGCTTCTGAAGCTGAGAAAACAAACTTACCAGATGTAATATCGACCTGACCACCGCCAAAATTAGGCGCATAGACCCCTTTTTTAACGGTAGAAATGATCTCTTCTGGTGTGTGTTCACCTGGCAACATGTAAGTATTGGTCATACGCGGCATAGGCAAATGTGCGTAAGATTCACGACGACCGTTACCGGTCGGGTTCACGCCCATCAAGCGCGCATTAAGCTTATCTTGCATGTAGCCTTTTAATACGCCCTTTTCAATCAAGGTATTATATTGGCCGTTCACCCCTTCATCATCAACATTGAGTGAACCACGCAAATCTTTCAAAGTGCCATCATCAACAATAGTACAAAGATCTGAAGTCACTTTTTGGCCGATCTTACCGGAAAATACCGATGAGCCTTTACGGTTGAAATCACCTTCCAGACCATGTCCGACCGCTTCGTGAAGCAGTACACCCGGCCAGCCAGAACCCAAGACCACTGGCATAGTGCCCGCGGGAGCGGCTACCGCTTCTAAATTCACTAACGCTTGGCGAATCGCTTCATCTGCAAATTGGAAAGCAATTTTGCTTCCGTCTTGTTCAGTCAAGAAAAAGTCGTAGCCAAAGCGTCCACCACCACCAGCACTACCGCGCTCACGGCGGTCACCTTTTTGAGCCAATACGCTGATAGACAAACGAACCAATGGGCGTATATCCCCAGCATAAGTGCCATCAGTGGCAGCGACTAACATTTGTTCGTGCACACCACTTAAGCTAACCGACACCTCCTGAACCATTGGCTCTTTAGTTCGGATGTAAGCATCGAGCTCTTTGAGGAGATCTGTTTTTTGCTGCTTTTGCCAGCTTTCTAATGGATTATCCGCAGAGTAAAAGGCTTGGTTATCGGTTCGCTTAAATGCTTGAACACGGCCATTTTTACCTTGCTGAGCAATACCACGCGCCGCCATAGCACTTTGTTTCAACCCTTCAAGTTGAATTTGGTCTGAATAGGCAAACCCCGTTTTCTCTCCGGTAACAGCGCGTACGCCAACACCGCAGTCGATATTAAATGAACCATCTTTGATAATGCTGTCTTCAAGTACCAATGACTCATGCCAGCTAGATTGAAAATAGATATCGGCATAATCAATTTGGCGAGTGGCAATGCTCGCTAGCGTGTCAGCAATATCTTGCTCAGTTAAGCCAGCGGGTTTTAATAGTGCATCTTCAATGCGGTTAATACTCATAGTTTGCTCTTATCATCTATAAATTGATTCGTGAATCGTGTATGTGTGGCAATGGGCATGCGTTGGCGAATCTGCTCAACGATGCTTAAATCAATATCAACCACCAAGTTATCAGCTTGGTTGGCTAAGCTTGCGACAACTTCACCCCAAGGATTGATAACCATAGAATGCCCCCAAGTTTCACGCCCACATGGATGAACGCCCGTTTGCCCGACGGCAACGACCCAACACTGATTTTCTATCGCTCGCGCTCGCAGCAGAATTTCCCAATGTGCTTGTCCAGTCACAGCGGTAAAAGCTGCGGGAACTATTAAAATCTGTGCACCTTGTTTTCGAAGCTGAGAATACAAATGAGGAAAGCGAACATCATAACAGATGGATAGACCTATTTGACCAAATGGTGTCGAAACAACATTCAGCTTTGTGCCGGGGGTAAAAGTTTCAGACTCTCGATAGCGTTGATGGCCATCGGTAACATCAACATCAAACATATGTAGCTTATCGTAATGTGCGCAAAGTGTGCCTTGCGCATCAAACAGCAACGATGTTGTCGTCACAGCAGCACCTTGCTTAATCGGCATACTACCAACCAACAACCAGACCCGATACTGACGCGCAATCGATGCTAACTTGGCTTGAATATCACCTTGCCCTAGTGGCTCTGCATATTGGTGATAATCTTGCCGAGTACCAAATACAATCGAGTTTTCTGGTGTGACAACCCATTGAGCGCCTTGAGCAGCCAACTGACTAACTTGTTGCTCGATATCAGCAAGATTCAAATCCGGCCGAGGGCCGGAAGTCATTTGAATAAGTCCTACGCTATCCATGCTTGTGTCCTTATTTTTCTGCGATATTTCTCAGTTTTTCGGGCAGTTTGAATTCACCTTTGCTACGTGACAGTTCTTTAACAACAGGAGCGTTAATGGGCCCTTTAACCTCATAGTTCACTTGGCTAAACACTTCCACTACGGGCGCAATGACCGTGGTAATTGCCAATACATACAACGCGGTTTGTGGCGTTACCGCAAACGCTGTCAGTACTGGAATGCCAGAGGTAATATCAGGCACAAAGTTAACTTCAGCATCGACTATCCGTGTATTAAGGTTGGCTAACCCTTTAATTTTCATGTCACCCGCAACCGCATCCATCTCGATATTATTAGTCACAAATACCCCTTGGGAAATTTCACCGCTACCGGTAATCGAGTTAAATGCCATACCTTTATCAAACACGTCGCTAAAATCGAGCTGCATCTTACGGATGATCGAATCTAAACTAAACAAACCAAGTAACCGCGCCGCGCCACTTACATCTGAAATGATACCTTTTCCTAATTTAGTTCTGAGTTGTCCTTGTAGCGTATTGATCTTCATTGACCATGGTGCGCCATCCCAATTACTTTCAGTGGACAATTCAAAAGGCGCTTTCTGAATGCCGGAACTAATACCAAAACGTTCCATTACATCGCTGTTATTGTCACCTTTCATATTGAGGTTGAAAACAGTGTGACTGGTTTGCTCGCTGAGCGTCCAAGTACCATCTATATTGATCTGGTTAGTACCGCTATTGATGTCAATACTCTTCCATTCGAGCGTGTCACCATGGCGTTGGAAGTCCATATTTAACTGACCAATTTTATACCCTTGCAACCAAAAATCATCGATAGCTAAGGTTAAGTTTGGCATCAACTGATGAAACTGGCGGTCAAAATCAGAAATAAGAGGCTCGGCTTGACGATCTGAATCCACTAGTAAGTTTTTATTATTATCGTCATACAAAGTATCTAAAGATGGAATGTAAACATGCAGACGTTCTAATGAGACAGACAAATCATAAGGCTCAATATAACTGGCTTGTCCTTTGACTTCTTGACTGTCAAGTTGTACCAACCACCCTAGGTTTTTACGTCTTGCACTAAAATCAACATCGTGCCATTCAAGCCCAGCTAACATCAATTCCTTGACGTTAACATTAATCTTTTCTGGCTGTGGAATAGTCGGAGTGTTCATTTTATCAAGCACAGCACTAGCTTTTGGCTGAGGTTCATTGGCTACGTTTAACCACTGGTCTAAATCAAATTGATCACTACGTATCAGAGCATGATGCCCCACGACAGGGCTAATTCTGAAATTTCCATTTCCAACCACTAGGTTGGTGGCGGTAAGCACTGGTGTATTAGGCGTTATGTCTATTTCCGCTTGGTATTTAACTTGTGGCAATTGTAAGCGAGCCGTAATCGACTCTTGATTTCCAGAGGCTTGCAAACGCGCTCTACCCGCCACATTAGATGATTTTTTCAATGGATATGGGTAATCACTTTCGATCATCTTCATATCTGCTGTGCTATCAATTTGGTAAGTAAAACCAATATCATTGAGCTGGAGATCAACGCCCATTTGCCATGGTGCATGACCACCTAAACGACTCACCCAACGTTCACCAACAAACGGGGTCAAGGGTTTTATGTCCCAATCACCTAGCGCATCAATCTTCACTGAGTAGCCTTGAGGGACATTTTCACCCTTAAAATCGACAGAGATTGGCTGAGTCAGCAGTTCAGCGGAAAGACCGGCCGCCGTTACGACATCATTATCAAATTCAATTCGTCCTGATACCCCGTCCAGTGTCATTGGTGGTGCATTAATTTGGACATGGTTACTGTTTAAGTCAGCCCAACCCCACGCTCTGGCTTCTCTATCGTGATCAAAAGGGATATTGAGCTGAAATTGTGATTGAACTTCGCCACTCACTTGAATAGCAGTTAATGCCGCACCAACCGAATCAACCAACGGTGTGGAAGTCATGTAATCACGAACTGCGTTGCCTTGCGCTATCGCCGTGGCTTCAATTTCTATATGACCACCCGGTGCAAGCTTGGGAATACGACCTGTAATTCTTTTGGCTGTCACATCCATTAACGTTGCAGAATGTGAATCTAAATACATCACATCATTTTCAAATAACAGATCAAGCTGCAAATCGGTGATCGGTGGCCATGCGGTATCAAAACTAAACTTAGCTTGCTTTAATCCAACCCACGCCTGGAACATGCCGTTATTTTTATCGTAAGGGAAATCTGCCAGTTCACCGTACCACAATAGTTTAGAAGTAGTGACTTTACCGGCCTGAATAGCCGTTGAAAGATAATCGGTTAAACTACGACCCATCGCAAGCGTTGGTAAATAACGCCACGTTTCACCAGCGTTGTATAAATCCGCTTCCGCATAGAAGGAAAGCAAAGGGCTTTTTTGCTCAGGGAAATCGAGGCGAAATGCACCAAGCACTTGTAGATCGGGCGTTGCTGCAGTGACTTTATCGGCCCATAATGACCAACCGTCAACCTGTTGTTGCCAGACAATATCAACTTCAGCTTGGCGGATATTTAATGGCGCTTGGAAGACTTCGCCATACGGTAACACATCGTCAATTAAAGTGACCTTGGCTCTGGCTTGTTCTGTATTACCAGAAATCGCAGCTTGCAGGTGATGAACTTCAGGCAATAACTTCCATTGCGCCATTGAACCGTCATTCAATTTGGCAGAATATTTCAGTGAATTTAGCGTTTCGCCTTTACTCAACCGGATATCTTCCAGTGTGCCGCCAAAGTTTAACTGTTGCAAAAGCTGGTTGGTTTTCGATGAATCAGGTGCAAGTTTGACTAACGGAAGCAGTGTTTTGATGTCCAATTGAGAAAGGTTTAAGCGCCATTGGCTAGGATGCCAATCAAAAGCGACATCAAGATCTGGCCATGCATCATCATCCGTACGAAGTTTCAGTGAGTAAGCATTTACTTGCCAACCTTTATCCACAGGAGAAAGCTTAACCGTTCCTGATTCTAATAGCAGATCATGTTGACGCTCATCATGCCACACCAGTTCTGACGGCTTTAGCTCAACATAACCATCGACTGGCTGGTTATGTTGAGCCGTTAGCCAACCATCAAAGCTAATATTGCCTTTTTCAATCCCGGTTTCATCTTTCAAGTAACGTGTTAGCCAGGGCCCGATTTTAATATTGTCAGCACTGACATAGAAATTGCCGGAAATATCAAGCAATGAACCATGATCTTCGAAGTTAGCACTCACCAACAAAGAGTTGATACTGGTATCAGCAATACTGACCACACCTTCCGCTTTATGCTCAGCGCCATTATTTTGCCAACGCAGACGCTCTATATCTAACTGACGAATATCGCCCGCTACCGACTGATAAAAGACAGTAGAGTCGAGCAACGCAAAATCATCCAGTTGCCGTAGCAGTAAGTTATCTAAACGATGAATGACACTGCTCTGAGTGTTATTTTGAGGATTATCATCTTGATTAAGTTCTAACCAATTTACCGAACGAATATCGAGTTTGAGTTGATGTACGCTCAGGTCAGCAATGACAGGCTGTAACTGTAACAGAGATTGAATAAGGTCAAACTCAACATCAATTTGCTGGGCGGAAAAATAAATTTTCGAACCATCGGGTAAATTAGCTTGTAGCCCTTTTAAGGCAATAGAAGGGTGCGTATTACGCCAGAATCCCTTTACCTCACTGAGCTCAAATTCAAAGCCTGAGTTTTGGTTGATCCAATGCTGAATCTCGCCCTGAAAACGATTCATTTGTGGCAGTGCAACACGCAAGGTGGTTACAGCAATGGCTAAGACCACCATGGCACTGACTAGTAGCCATAACACGATGCGCCAAAGGCGCGTAAAAGGTGATATCACAAAGGTCCTACTACATCATTACAACGTCAAATTGCTCTTGAATATACAGTGGCTCAGCCTGAATACGCACTTCTTTACCAATAAAGACTTCCAGTTCAGCCAGAGCATGAGACTCATCTCCTTGCAAACTTTCTGCCACAGCTGGCGATGCATACACCACAAATTTATCCGAATCGTAGGCGCGATTGACGCGTGTAATTTCACGTAATATTTCAAAACAAACAGTCTCAACCGTCTTCACACTGCCACGACCCTCACAGGTTGGACAAGAAGAACAGAGCACATGTTCAATACTTTCGCGTGTGCGTTTACGCGTCATCTCTACCAATCCGAGTTGCGTAAAGCCGTTGATGTTGGTTTTTACACGATCTTTAGATAACGCAGCATCTAATGAAGCGAGTACCCGCTTACGATGCTCTTCCGACATCATATCGATAAAATCAATAATGATGATGCCACCAAGATTACGTAACCTAAGCTGACGAGCGATCGCCTGGGTTGCTTCAATGTTGGTGTTAAAGATGGTTTCTTCAAGGTTACGACGACCGACAAACGCACCAGTATTAATATCAACTGTGGTCATTGCTTCGGTTTGATCAATGATCAGATAGCCACCAGATTTAAGCTCAACCTTTCTCTCTAGAGAGCGTTGAATTTCATTTTCGGTGTCATACATGTCGAAAATTGGTTTATCCCCTTCATACAGTTCAAGCTTTTCGGTAAGCTCTGGCACGTATTCAGAGGTGAATTCTTTGAGGTTTTCAAATTCAAGACGTGAGTCAATGAGGATCTTAGTCAGTTCTGTGCCAACAAAATCTCGTAAAATACGTTGAGATAGACCTAATTCACCGTACAAGGTAGTGCGTGTTTTGTACTTTACGCGTCGTTCTAACACTTTCGACCATAAGCGTTTAAGAAAGGCAGCATCTTGCGACAGCTCTTTTTCATCCGCCCCTTCCGCAGCCGTGCGAATGATAAAGCCACCATGTTCATCACAGTAATGTGAAACTACTTTTTTTAGTCGCTCACGCTCACATTCACTTTCAATACGTTGTGAAACACCCACATGACTCGCTCCAGGCATGAACACTAAATAGCGAGAAGGAATGGTAATATCGGTTGTCAAACGAGCGCCCTTGGTACCTAGAGGGTCTTTCACCACTTGTACTACAATATCTTGCCCTTGACGAACCAGCTCTGAAATATCACGCACTTGAAACTGCTGTTTCTCGTTTTCAGCAACACATTCGGTATGAGGAACGATGTCGGATGCGTGTAAGAAAGCGGCTTTATCTAAGCCAATATCAACAAAAGCCGCTTGCATACCAGGTAAAACCCGGCTGACTTTACCTTTGTAAATATTACCGACAATACCGCGCTTTGCTTCACGTTCAATATGGATCTCTTGAAGAACTCCACCTTCAATCATCGCCACACGAGTTTCACTCGGGGTGACATTTAGTATCAACTCTGCACTCATGAGCACACCTCAATGTTAAATTATAAGAATTCGTGCAAGAGCTGGTCAGTTTCAAATAGCGGTAACCCTACAACGGCGTAATAACTGCCTTCGATCCTCGTTACAAATCGTCCACCCAATCCTTGAATGCCATAACTGCCAGCTTTATCGCATGGTTCTCCTGACTGCCAATATTGTTCTATCTCATTGTCTGACAGAGGTTTAAACCAAACATCCGTGGTCACAACCACGGATTTATAGTGATCATTTGTTGCTACGGTTACAGCAGTCATCACTTGATGCTTTGTCCCCGATAAATGGCGTAACATTTGTTGAGCATGGTTAAAATCAATAGGTTTTTCCAGTACGGAATCACCTTGCACAACGATGGTATCTGAACCGATAACAATCGCATCTGCGGAAATCAGTTTAAGTCCAGCAAACGCTTTATCACGAGAGAGCCGCTCAACGTAAGCTCTCGGGCTTTCATTCGCTTGTCGCGTTTCTTCCACATTCGGTACGTTAATATCAAATTGATAACCCAATTGGGCGAGCAATTCTCGGCGTCTTGGCGAGCCAGAGGCTAAAACAATTTTTTTACTCATCACTTCACATGCCAATGGCGACGAACTCGACGAAGTAGTAAAAACATCCATGGCCATAAAATGCAGTTAATCAACCCACTCCATAGTGAAAGAGGATTGAAAGTCACATCTTGAATCAAATATTCACCACAGAAAATCAATACATCTAGCAACATCGAAAGCAAACCAATCACTACCGCTTGTTGCCACAACGCCATATTGCGTAATACTAAAAAGTTGATCGCAACCAAATAGATCACGATCGCCATCATCATACCGCGAATACCGAGTGTAGAACCGAGCAATAAATCCCAAAGTAAACCAAGGATTAATGCGGTGCCGACGTTGATTCGATACGGCAAAGCCAGCACCCAATAACACGCAACCAGCAATAACCATGATGGGCGCATCAGATCTAATTCACCAGGCCATGGAATAGTTTGCAAAATCAGAGCGAAAAGAAACGAAACACCAATAACCAATTTACCGCGAAATACTCTATTGGCCATGTTCTACGTCCTCTGACATTTGCTCTGGTGTTGCTTGTAATACTTTATGTTGGCGGTCTTCATTAGGCCAAATAAGTAACAAGTACCGCAGCCGATCAAAATCGACAACAGGGTCAGCAATGATGGAAGCAAACTCGCGCTGCGTGTCTTTATCAACAACAGAAACGTGCGCCACTGGGTATCCTTCTGGATAAACGCCACCCAGACCTGATGTTACTAATAAATCACCCACTTCAACATCAGTGCTAGTTGGTATGTGCTCTAACTGAATTCGGTCAATCTGACCATTACCAGAAGCAATGACCCGTATGTCGTTGCGGATGATCTGCACCGGAATTGCGCTATTGGAATCGGTAAGCAGCAACACTCGGCTATTATGTGCCGCAACAAACGTAACTTGCCCAACAATGCCTTTATCGTTGATAACCGGTTGTCCTTCATAAACACCATCAATACGTCCTTTATCGATCACAACTTGATGTCGATAAGGTGAGGTATCCACCGCCATGACTTCGGTAACGACCTTCTTTTCATCACGAACAAAAGAAGAACCAAGTAGTTTGCGCAAGCGCTGATTTTCTTCACGGTATTGGTCAAATAAAATCAAATCACTTTTCAGCCCTAAAGCTTCTCGTTTCAGTCTTTGATTAGATTCTAAAAGGTGTTGGTGTGTTGTAAATCGTTCATAAACTCCATCAAACATACTGCGCGGTAAATCAGCAGCATATTGAATGGGGGCAACTAAACTATTTAAAAAAAACCGAACGTTAGAAAATGCGCCTAAACGACTATCAGCCAGCATTAAACTGGCTGATATAATGACAGCGAAAAAAAGACGTAGCTGAAGAGATGGTCCTCGACCAAATATTGGCTTCATTCTATAAAAATCCTAGATTTCATGATGAGAGCACAACGGCTCTCAAAGCCATTATTCTTCGCTAAATAGGTCGCCACCGTGCATATCGATCATTTCTAACGCTTTACCACCACCAAGGGCGACACAAGTTAGAGGATCATCAGCAACAACCACTGGAATACCTGTCTCTTCCATCAATAGGCGATCGATATCTTTCAGTAGTGCACCACCACCAGTCAGCACCATTCCATTTTCTGAAATATCAGAAGCTAGCTCTGGTGGACACTGCTCAAGCGCAACCATTACCGCAGAAACGATACCGCTCAGAGGCTCTTGAAGTGCTTCTAAGATCTCATTGGAATTCAACGTAAAGCTACGCGGCACACCTTCAGCAAGGTTACGACCACGCACTTCAATTTCCATTACTTCATCACCCGGGTAAGCTGAACCGATTTCGTGCTTAATTTTTTCTGCCGTTGCTTCACCAATTAAGCTGCCATAGTTGCGACGTACATAGTTGATGATAGCTTCGTCAAAGCGGTCACCACCGATACGAACAGAAGAAGAGTAAACCACACCGTTTAGTGAGATAACCGCAACTTCGGTCGTGCCACCACCGATATCGACCACCATTGAACCTGTTGGCTCTGATACGCGTAGGCCAGCACCAATTGCCGCCGCCATTGGCTCATCAATCAAATATACTTCACGAGCACCAGCACCGAGTGCAGACTCACGAATAGCACGACGCTCAACTTGAGTTGAACCACAAGGCACACACACAAGAACACGTGGGCTTGGTTTAAGGACACTATTGTCATGCACTTGCTTGATAAAGTGCTGTAGCATTTTTTCAGTCACATAGAAGTCAGCAATAACGCCATCTTTCATTGGACGAATAGCAGAAATATTGCCCGGTGTACGACCTAGCATTTGCTTTGCCGCATGACCGACAGCAGCAACGCTTTTACCGCCACGACCTTTGTCTTGACGAATAGCAACAACGGAAGGTTCGTCGAGGACAATACCTTGTCCTTTAACGTAAATAAGAGTATTGGCGGTACCTAAATCGATCGATAGGTCGTTAGAAAACATGCCACGCAGTTTTTTGAACATATTCTTCGCTCGTCCTGCAAGAATTAGAAGATAAAAAATTGCACTAAATGTACCAATGCCTCGCCATCACAGCAAGGCATTGCTACATAAACATGAACCGAAACCCGTAATTTCTAACAGATCCCTAACTTAGGTAGGAAAAAACGCTCTAAATTGAACTCATTCTTCGATTAATTTCTTTCGCGCCACCAGATAACGCGATCACTACCTCGGTACAAACCAAATTGAACTCGTCCCGATACGCCGTTTTCAAAACTCCCATCTTGATCTTCATCGATGCGTAACCAAGGCAAACCATTGGCATCAAGATCGAGTAAAGTATCAATAAATCCTTGCTCCCCCGCACCTGGAGCAGAGAATTTAATCGTTGTCACACCAGATGATAATGTACGATTCGTTAGGGTCGCCTCTACAGCCGGTGGTCCACCCGAGCCTAAAGTCAGATCCGTCGCTGTTAAAGTGAAATTCGCAATGTCTGGCAACTGAGTACAACTATCGAAACGGTTAATGACAAAACCATTTGTCGAATAATATTCACTCACCACCTGTTGCAATAACGGTGCTGTGTCTGGGCCGTAAGTATCGTGGATCACCAGTTTTCCCCAACGCAGTTTCATTTCGTTATCAATATCGGCAATCGTATAGTCTATGCAAGGGCTACTTGCCGTCGCCCTATAACAAACACCATCGAGATCAGTAAGATCGGACGCGGTGAGAGTAAGCTCTAGTTTGCTATTAAAAGGAGTAATCGCCTGTGGTGGTTTTTGATAAATTAACTCTTCGCCTAAAAGCTCAATACGGGAATCCCCCGCATTGATTCGGTTTACGCTAGTCGCATCTTTATCAAAGCTGATTGATAAATCATGCACGGTATCCTCATAGGCTCGATTATCCCACTGTTGGTTATAACGCCACCAAGCACTGTCGAAATAATTGACCGTTTCATTGCCTAACGCGGATCTTGGGTTTAAGTAGACACCAGGATTTTCTTGATACCCAAAAGGTTGTCCTAAATAGCTAAAGGATTCCGTGCTTGAAGAAGTAACCTCACATTCAGCCTTTAGGATTGTCACAACCGAGGTTGGAGAAAAGTAAGCGGGAATAAAACGCCCAACGGGCCCAGTCGATACCATAGTAATTGGTAAATTTTCCGCTAATAAATCAACGCCAAGGTAAGAAGTCGGCGACAGCAAAGAAAAATCAAATGCCCCAACTTCACTCACTTTTTGTAGCACAGTGGTTGAACTGCCCAATTGATGATTGTATTCCACTTCACCAAGATTACCCGGCACGCCAGTTGCCGGCTCTATCACTGTATGCGAGAGCTCAATATTTGTTTGCTGATAATTTGTCACCCCTAGATTATTGGTGAAATCATTATCTTCAACGGGTTCAGCCGCTACCGCCTTGACGTGCAGATTGAAGTTTTCATCGGCCCTAGCAAAAATATCACAACTCATATTGGCACTTGGACACGCTCCATCATCACCATAATAATTAGTAGCACTGAGCACCAAAGCGCGAGGGACACGAACAAAACTGTCTTGCCCTGTGAGCGTTAAATCCTGCTCTTCTCCGCTACCATTAAAACGCGCATTTAAAGCAAGGCTACCTGCGTCACGATAAGAGACACTAATGCTCGCCTCGCCATTTTGGTTGAAATTGAGATTAACAGGAACCGAAGAATTTGATGATTGCCCTACAGCAACGTTATTCACTCCAACGCTGTAAGCTGTGAAACCTTGCCCTGCACTTGGACTCAAGTAATCACTCCAAAAAGAAACGGATTTCTGTACATTCTGGAAGCTAGGCAAACACTGCTGCGAAGCATTGTCTTTACGTACCGCTTTGATGGTTCCTGTTACTGTTTGATTGGCATAGGAATTCGGCACATCCAAAATAAAACCACTGTCAGCAAAAGTGATGGTGCAGTTGTTAGTCGAAAATGGGCCTGCATCGCCATTATGGCTACATAACGTATCATTGAAAGCGATCGCTGTAGGAATAGATCCGGACACACCAACGGTGACATTACCTGCACTGTTACGCCTTAATTGAGTATTGCCCACACCATTACTGAAAGATAATGTTGAGCCCCCCACCCAACCACCATTGGCGCTTGGCAAGGAATTAGGTATTAGATAAGCCGTCACCGGATCAGTGAATAAATTATTACAACTGTCGTCGGCACACGCTTTTATAGAAACATCAGAAGCGGCACAAGTTAACCCTTGCGCAGGCAAGGAGATACGGAAGTGATTAATCTGTTCTCCGACTGGTCGTGAATCGAGCGCACAGACTTCAAAATTATCAATTTCATGATAATTGGTTGAGCCTCCCGTTGACCCTGTAATGGAAAGTAACAGCTCGTCAGGAACATTACTTTGCCCAGCAAATCTTAGGACGTTAATTGGTCCAATTAATGTTTCCCAATTATTTGAACCCACTTTTCGTTTGATGGTGACATTAGATACACCCGCTTGCGTCGAGTCGATCGAGATTTGATAACGATGCAAAGGGTTACCATTATTGCTATCGATTTTAGGATTTAAGCAGTCACCATTGCTGTTTTGTGAACCATTATTACAAGTACCGGCTAAATAACCGTAACCACTATAACCACTACCAGAGCCTCTAAGTGCAACGGCTTGTCTTCGACGCCCCGGCCCATCAGGGCCGCCTTCGATGGAATAGTTACCAAATTCATCAATACCAATCCCCAGCCAGCCACCCGCAAACCCCGGTTTCTGCTCATAGGTTTTATAGCCATAACCTAACGGGCCACCAAATGCTCCCACTTGTGGAGTTATACTCGCATCAGAAAAGACGATGGCTACGCCATCTGCTCCCGAACCTCCATAAGCAAAATAATCAAACTCAACATCGATTTTATTATTTGCCGCTGGAAATATACGCTGGAAGGTTGAAGCAGTGGCCTGATTCCCCACCGCCTGAGTCAAGCGTAAACGCTGGTTAACGATCGAGGGAGTAAATGAACCGCTACTACTAAAAACGCGCCACTGCTCGTCCAAAGGTTTACTCTGAAAATCATCGGTAAAACAACTTGGCGTGAGACCTCCACATAGGTGACGCTGATTATAAAGGTCCCAAATTTGCTGATCGGTTAATGAACGATTAAAGATCAAAACCTCATCAATATTTCCATCAAATGCACGCCCAGGATGGTTTTGATCTTGTCCTATTTGCAATGGGCGATTATTAGTTTGCAGTTGTTTGTTTTGGTTCGATGTTCGAGACCCCGCAAGTACACCATTAATAAAAATATTTGCGCTGCTATTTTTAAAATTATAGCGAATAGTAACGTGGCTCCATTGATTATTAGGAATGCGTGATGTACTGGTTAAAGTGCGGGTTGAACCATTTTTTTCTTGCCACCACCAATAAACATAACCAGCAGAGTTTATATGAAATTCGTAGTTGTTATCTTTAGATAAGATGCTGTATAAGTCGCGATTTGGACGACTCTTCGGATACACCCATGCTGAAATCGTTAACTCTTTATCCAGATCCAATTTGTTATCGTATGGTACCTCTACATACTGATTACGTGCATGTGTAAACTCACCATAACCACATGTCCCTAAGTTATTAATCTCAGGTAAAGCAGGCAAATCCTGTGTGGTACTCGCTCCATTAATCGCTCGGCCATGAAGATTATGTCCCGAACTATCAGCAACAGTACCTTGAAGATTATCCCAACTGTCCTCATCCATTTTTAACCACATGACAGGATTCGATGGCAGGGTATTACTGCCCTCGATGATTGCATCATCGGTCATTATCAATTTACGGCTATTGGTACGACCGACAATTCTGGCTGAATTATAGAGATTCAAAGTCTCCGATATATATAAATCACCGGTTATTTGAGTGTCACCTTCGAGCTCTGCGCCGCTATATCCAATGACTTGAACGTTACTATTAATCGAGGCTTCAATAGTGGCTGCTGTATTTAATGCGATCTTGCCATTAACGAAAATTCTCACATCACCATTTGCGATTATCTTGCTGCTGCCATTGAGTTGCAGCCAATTAAACCAATAATCACCAGTATGAAGTATCACTTCAGCATTGCTGCCCATAGCCAGTGAATTCACCCGATATTCCGTTCTTGAACTATCAAACTCTAAAGTGCAATTACTGTATAAAGAAATATCCTGTGTATTGGGGTCATTAATGGATAAGCGGTCCCCAGAATCACAGTAACCGATTGAGCTACCACCGTTATTATTTTTAAAATTATCTAAATTTAACTCTGGCGTTGGAGAGCCTGACACATTACAAAGCACACCATTACCAGCACTATCATCACAACTGCTGTCCGGTCTCTCATTGCTTGTGTTTATAGTGCAAAATGGTAAATCAACGCCATTTGTGTCTTTGATCTGTGAGCGGCCATATTGAGTCAATTGCGAACCAGAAATGTTACTGCAACTGCCACTTACGGCATGCCCTTGTGCGCTATTCGGGAAATAGACAGACTCATTAATCGGTGCCAGTGCTTTAGCCAAACTGGCAAAGCACAACATTAAAATACAAAATGCAAACTGGCCCAATGGCTTAACTATCATCACGAATTCCAGCCTCAATAATTCTTCGGTAGATACTATCTCCTGCTTTACAGGTTCCGGTACTCTCTAATTGATAAACCTGATCTCCACTATCATCCAGCACTCCAATTGAATGACAAGATACCTTTGCTTCACACCGCTCAAGCCCTTCACCTTCAAAAGTATAGTTACTATCAGTACCAAGCCGGCAGCTTCCTTGTGCCTGTGGGCTATAAAAACGGCTAATATCGATTTGCATCGCAGAGCGAGCGGCCATTTCGGCTCTTGTGCCTAAGACCATGGATACCAACTGTTGACTATTACGTTGTTGATTTCGGTTGGCAACCGCAGCAACAAAGCCCACCACCACAATGATAAAAATAACCAACACCAAACCACTGCCTTGTTGTCTATGGCGTGTTGTAGATAAGCGCATCATGGTCAAACTTGATCTCCTCACCACGGTCAGAAAACGTTAATTCAATTTTAATTAACCCATTTCGTTGCAGCTCAGGTTGTGTAACTTGAAAGCTAGCTTGGCTGAGATTTTCAGCGACTAACACTCCACTTCCAAGCTGACTCGGTGTTAGTGCAGTGCGATTTAAAGAGTAGTTAGCGTAACGATAAATACGCTGATTTTGATAACAAAAGGCGACCGGGGCACGATAAAAATAGAGTCGCTTAGCCGGAGATTGAATTGAAAAACCGGTCGCTTGAGTCAGCGAGACATCAACCATAGTGGCACGGTTCACATCGGTAAACTCAACATCAGCATCCACTTCTGCCATCTGACCATTTACCGAAGGGGCTTGGCGTAATAATGCCGCATTGGTTGGATAAACGACGAGTCGCTCTCCTTTGGAGACGCTTTTATTTATAGGCAGAATACGGATCGCACTTGATGCTGCTTGAGGGGAAGGAAGGTTATTGTAAATCGCGCTATTGGTGATAGGTAAAAACTCAATGCAGTCATTTTCCACCAGCACACTGTTAGGTACCGCTTCTCTTAATTCTCGGCTTAAACGTTCAGTAATAAAACGCCCTTGTTGGATAAGCGCTTCGCGCGCGGTGGTATCGACATAAATGCCCATCCCTTGGCTGATCACTGAACCTAAAAATAGCCCAACAACAGATAAAAGAATGATGGAAATCACCATTTCAATCAGGGTAAAACCACGCATTAAAAGTTTCCCCTCGTTGCAGCAAAAGGATAGCGGTTACCACTAGGGTCGATGATCACTACTGATATTCGTTTATAGTCGGTTATCGTTGCTGCATCTTGCCCGGTCATAACACCACCGTTGTTTTGTTCATAAAACACTTTAATCTCAACGTTATAACGTTGGTAATCAGCACTAATATCAGCGCCTAATACATCTTTAACTGAACCAGTTAAGCCATGAAAATCATCAACATCGTTATAAAGCGTATTCGCATTTTCACCCGCGTCAGGCCCAAGCGCACTCGGCAAGGTGCAAGTTTCTCGCCCTGTGGTAGCCACCAATACACACTCCGGCACCCCACCATTGGGGCCAGAGTTTTCGTCAAAAGCGCGGCCTATTACTTCATCTAATACGGCGCGACCAAGTTCAGCCGCTTTCACCGCCAATACTTGCTCAGCGCTCTGCTGAGAACGCGGATAAAGCGCAGCGGTGATGCCGGTCATGGCAATCGCAATCAAGGTGATCACAATGATCATCTCGATTAAGGTAAAGCCTGTTGTTCGCTTAGCAGCCATAAATAAACCCTTCGCTATTGATGCACACTTGGCGAGACTCTCCAGACTGGGGGTTGCTTACTGTCACTGTACATTGAGCGGCAAGGCATTGAGCGGCGCGCCCTAAGCTATCAAAATCAAAATAGTGGCTACCGTCGTTGTTGGTCAATGTCAGGGTAATATCGTTTGCTGCCGCATCAACAAAACTGCTGTCTGTCGACGGATTGGGTAGTGAGGTGGTGCAAGCACCAGCAGAAACGGAAGGAGACACTTGTTGCGCTTGATTATTACTGACCAACCAGCGGTTACAATAGCCCGTGCGCTGCATGGCACGGTTTTGCGTTAAACGTAATGAGGCCAGAACTTCACTTTGCGTCGTAATGGTAGAAAATGTGGAAACACCACTGTAGCGGCTCGCCGCATAAACAGAGACAATGCCAAGCAGTAGAATAACGACAATCAGTTCGATCAAGGTAAAAGCCGACTGCTTCACTAAACGTTGTCGCATCACAATGCCTCAAACAAAAATAAGTACTTAGATTATATAAGAAATAGCGGAGTTAGACCTAAATTTTGCTGGGTTTTATTGCGAGAAGAGCTGGGTCGATCAGATAGATATAATAAAGGCCAGCAATGCTGGCCTTTATACTCAGTGAAAAGTGATTAACAGCCTTTATCAGTTACAGCAACAGAAGGTTCAGCTGCCGAAGATGCTGCTTCAGAATAGCTCACGTAGCAATTAGTCGCTTCAATTTGTGTAGCCCCAGAAACAGTGTCACTTTTAAATGTTGCAACTAAAGAGTTAGGTGTTCCACTTTTAGCGGCATAACTCCAATCATCCTCAAGACCAGAAACGGCTGCAACAATACCTGTTTTAGTTGCAGCTGGATAACCATAAACAACATCAACACCATTGACGCTCTTTCCTGAAGATACGGTTTCAACTCCGTCAATTGCAGATTTACCATATACAATACCGGAAGCTCCAGATATAGCTCCTTTTAAACCTTGTAAAGCCGACTCACGAGCATCACTCTGTAGGTTCAAGAAACGTGGGGCTGCGGTAACCGCCAAAATACCCAAAATTACAATTACCACCACTAGTTCAATAAGGGTGAAACCGCCTTGTCTTTTCATAGTTACCATCTCTCTATGTTTAAATTAAATGCGCAGACTTACTGCAAAGTTACGGTCACACGACCTGTTTTGATTTCGTACACAAACTGGTGTGCGGTTCCGCCCTCTTGTTGTACATAAGTACAAGTGGATAAACCGGTATCGGCTTGTGCTGAGTATTTTACGTCAGAGTTAGTCGCAGCATTAGCGACTGTGTCAACTTTTGGTGGGTTTTGTAATAAATTATCCATTAAATCAATACATGCTTGGTCAGTAATCGCATTTGGGTAACTAGTATTATCGGTATTCAACGCAATTGGATAACCATCACGAAAGCCGGTTGATGCCCCACTGCTGTCTTCCGAACGAGTTAGCCAAAAG
Organism: Vibrio sp. 1180_3; assembly: GCF_029478545.1. Lineage (NCBI taxonomy): Bacteria > Pseudomonadati > Pseudomonadota > Gammaproteobacteria > Vibrionales > Vibrionaceae > Vibrio > Vibrio sp. 1180_3. The sequence goes on along the minus strand of NZ_SJFM01000018.1, from coordinate 28,153 downwards.
TTTACCCCATCATAATTGACGGTATTTTGTTTCTCAGCGCCCAGCGTCACCGATGTTCTCGCTTGTGCCTCCCACTGAGCACGAGCCGACAATACACCAGTAGCATAACCACCAGCGACACCTTCAATACTGGCTTTTTTGGCTTCATCAGTTACATCTAAGAAACGAGGCAACGCAGCAACGGCAAGTAAGCCGACTACCACAATGACAACCACTAATTCAACCAAAGAGAAACCGGTTTGCTTGTTATGCATGCTTCTACCCATTTATTATCAGTACGACGTATTATACGCGCATATTTTCACATAACTCTATGTTAAGTGACAATTTATCTTACTATGCCGGAAAATCGACGCTAACGGTAAACTTATCACTCAAAATTTCAATAGTTATCACTTGTTTTTGGCTGTAATGATAGCGACATTGGTATTGGTTAGTTTCAATTTTAGCATCAATCGCAACCACACGGCTTTCTAGCACTTTTTCATCAGGGTACAGTAAGTGTAGCCAATGCTGGCAATTGAGCATTGGTGATTCATCCTTAGCCTCATCGATTACCGTTGCATCGTTATTAAACAATGGCAGTACCCATCCGGCCTTGCTCATTGTTAACTGTTGACCATCCATATTAAGAATTAAAGGCTGACCTTTTAGTAACCAGTTTTGTTTATAGAGATTGGCACTTTCAACAATTCGGTTACGTGCAACCGCAAAAGCCGTTTGGTTCGCCTCCTGCTCTATTGACTTCCAAACAAATAAAAATGAAAGCAACAAAATGAGTACCAGAAAAAGCCAAATCACGAACTGAGAGCGCTCTATCGCTGTTTTCACATTAACGACCTTTAATCGCGTCTAACATGCCCCACATTGGTAAGAAAATACCGAGTGCTAGCACCAATACCATACCAGCGACAATCACCAATAAAATCGGTTCGATGCGAGCCGTTAATGTTTTAAGATCGTAATCCACTTCTCGATCATAGAAATCAGCGACTTCCAGCAACAACTCATCAATACGTCCCGTTTCTTCACCCACTGAAATCATCTGAATGACTAATGGGGTAAAGATCTGCGCATTAATGGCTGTAGCTGACACGCCTGTCCCAGCTTCAATCGCGGCTTTCATTTCCAATAGCCGAGACTCTAAAAATTTGTTATCTAATGCTTCTGCAGATAAAGCGACAGCTTGGTTAAGCGGTATACCTGCTTTCAACATTAACGCGAAGGTGCGAGAAAAACGCGCAAGCTGCGCTCTGTTGACTATGCCACCGACAATGGGCATTCGCAGGCGAAATTTATCCCATTTCTCACGACCGGCAGCGGTATTCAACCACGCTCTAAATCCAAATAAACAACCAATAATAACGCCGACCATCATTGGCCAATAGTTGACAAAAAAATCTGACATACCAATCAAAATACGCGTCGGTAGCGGCAAGTCGACACCAAAACGACTAAACATACTGGAAAATTGAGGTATCACTTTAATGTTGAGAATAAATAGTGCGACCACGATAAAGCTAATCACAAACGTTGGATAACGCATTGCTGTTTTAATCCGCTTACGAGTTTCCACTTCTTGTTCGTAATAGTGAGAAAGTTGCAATAACGCCTCATCAAGCCGGCCTGTATTCTCCCCGACCTGAATCATAGAGACGAATAATGGGCTAAACACTTTAGGGTGTAATTGCATTGAGCCAGACAAACTGCGCCCGTTGGTCAGTTCGGCACTGACCTCTTCTAATGCTTCTTTTAACTGTTTATTGGCGCAATTTTGGATCAACCCTTTCATTGAGCGTAATAACGGCACCCCAGCTTTGGTTAAGCTATAAAGTTGACGACAAAATATCACCAACACTTCAAGCGGTACCGCGGGGGTGAACACACTTTTCCAGTCAACACTAAAGCCAGAGGCCCCCTTATCTGATGAGATAAGCGTAGGAATAACCCCCTTGTTAAATAACGCTTCAGCGGCCAGCTCTTCAGTTGGAGCTTCCACTTGCCCTGAGGCTTTACTGCCATCTAAATTTCGGCCTTGATAGCGATAAGTTGGCATTGGTTATCCTATAAATAAATCGCTTGGATGACGCCCGATGAATCACCTTCACCCAAGCTCATCACTTCATCTAAACTGACGATACCTTGCAACGCAAATTCCATCGCTGATGCCAGCAGTGGTTTATACTGCTCGGATTGACGCGCAGCAGCGGCAAAGCCAACCGCATCATTTGCCCTTAAGGCATCCATCATGCCGTGTTCCAGCTCGAGCATTTCAAACACACCAATTCGACCACGGTATCCGGTTAAATTGCAGTTTTGACAACCGCGACCATGAGTAAATGTCGCCTCGACTTGGTTTGGGAAACGAACCGCTAACCACTGCTTACGAGCCTCATCGACGTCATCATTGGTCTTACAATCTGGGCACACTTTACGCACCAAACGCTGTGCCACTACAGCACGTACGGCACTGGCTACTAAGTAACCTGGCGCACCCATATCCATCATCCGTAAAGCACTGTCGACCGCATCGTTGGTGTGCAACGTACTGAGCACCAAGTGACCGGTTAGTGCTGCACGCAAGCCAATTTCAACAGTTTCTTGATCACGCATCTCCCCAACGAGAATGATATCTGGGTCTTGTCGCAAAAAGGTTCTGAGTACTTTTGAAAAATCGAGATCAATTTTGGTATTGATTTGTACTTGGTTAACACGCGGTAAACGATACTCGACTGGATCTTCAGCAGTAATGATTTTTTTGCCCGGAACATTGAGTTCGGACAACGCACCGTACAAGGTGGTGGTTTTACCTGAGCCGGTTGGTCCGGTGACTAAGATCATGCCATGTGGACGTTTCAGTTGGCGACGCAAGCGCTTAAGCAGATCATCGGGAATACCTGATTCTTCTAGCTTACGAACTCCAGAAGACTGATTGAGCAAGCGCATCACCACAGACTCACCATATTGCACTGGCATGGTAGACATACGAATATCGACCGATTGGCCTTTAACTCGGATATTAAAACGACCATCTTGTGGCAGGCGTTTTTCTGAAATATCAAGGTTTGCCATCAGCTTTAAACGCAGTACTAACGCAGAAGCAATGTTAGTTTCATTGAGAAGGGTTTCATGCAATACGCCATCAATACGCTGACGCAAACGCAACACATTGGCATCCGGTTCGATGTGAATATCCGATGCCCCGACTTGAATCGCATCTTCAAATAGTGAGTTAATCAGCTTAACAACCGTAACTTCATCACTATCATCGCCACCAATATCAAAATCAAATGCATCGTTACCTTGGTGCTCAAGCTGTAACTGTTCGGCAAAGGAGGCAATTTCTTTTGTACGGCGGTAATAACGGTCAAACCCTTCAACCAGTTGTTTTTCAGGTGCGATAGCAAATTCAAAACGATATTGAGGCAGTTGAGTTAACAGTGATTCTTGGGCAAAGAGATCCGCAGGATCACTCATTGCAACGCGCAGTATGTCGCCATTTTGACCAATAACTAGAGCACGTAGACGGCGCGCATGAACTTCAGGCAGTAGTTGCACCGCATCAATATCGACGTTCGCTCTGCTCAAATCAATTAAAGGCAGAGAAAGCTGCTGAGACAAAAAGCTCAACATTTGCTGTTCCGATAAAAAGCCAAGTTCGATCAGGGTGTCACCGAGTTTACGACCGGTGTTTTTTTGCGCGGCAAGCGCTTGTCCAACCTGCTCTTCAGTAATGATGCCTTCTTCAACCAGCAGATCGCCCAGCCGTTTACGTAACTTAATTTGCATTTGTACTCTCCTCTAAACTACCGAGCACTTTCAGGCGATCACGAATAAACAGCTGTGACTGATTAGAGAGCCCGACTTTAGTGAGTGATTGTTGATAAGAGTATTTAGCTGCGCTTAAATCCATATTTCGCTCTTGGGTAATAGCAAGCCCAAGCCACCAGCGAGCATTCTCACTGTCTAGCTTGACTAAAGATTGGTAGCTTTCCAAAGCCATCGTATCTTGTTTCACTTTTTGTGCTAATGCTGCCCGCAGCGCAAGATAGTCCACGGAAGGATTATGCGGTAAGTGCACTAATGGGGTTAATGCCGCCTCTGTTTGCTTTTCTTTAAGCAGTAATTTAGCCAAAGCAATACGTAACGCTTCACCTTCATAATTCGATTTGATACCAGCCTGCAAGATATCGAAAGCCTTGCGTGCATCACCTTTACCGTAATATAAAGCGGCCAATTTTTGGCGAGCAATATCATTATCAGGAGTGTAACGCAGTACTTCATTGTACGAATCTAAGGCTTCTTTCAGTGAATTACTGTCTACCGCTTTAGCGGCGCGCTGCATCGCTTTTTCTGCAAGTTGCTGTGGGGTTAACTCGACTTGTTCGATCATCACACTAGATGTATCGACAATCACAGAAGCCTCTGGTATTGACGCAACTTGCGCAATCTTAATCGGTGCATTTTTTTCTGGTTCAGCAGGAGAAGGCACACGCTGCACTTCAACATGTGATTTAGAATCAGTGCGAGACTGTATCGAAGGCACTGAATAAACCTGACCATCATTGGTCACTATTTTTTTGGTTGGTGACGGAACCTCTTGCTCACTAAAAGCAATGGGGGTTGTCAATGTGCTGACTTGCTCGCTAACCGTCACTTGCTGTTGTGAAACAGCCCAACCACCAACCGCTAAACTGGCAGCAAAGCCGGCAACTAACCATAACCAAGCTCGGCTGCGCTTTACTTTGGCAACCTTTGCTTGTTCAAGGCTCGCCATCGTCGGGCGTTGCTGTGCAAGTTCGGATAGCGCATTATTAATAGCACTCATGACTGACTCCATCCCCAAATAAAAGGGCGTTTAAACTTAGGCTTACAGGTATCAAAAGTGTCGTGAATAGCTGTAAATAGGTGTTGATTATCAATACTCGATTGCCCCTGAGTAAATGCGAGCAACAGTGCTTTATGACAAACTTGATTAATCAAACGTGGTATTCCATGACTTGATCGCCAGATGGCTTTTTTCTGCTCAAGACTAAACAGTTCCGTTTTAGCGCCAGATTTAGTGAGACGGCTATCGACATAAGCGACAGACTCATCTAATGATAAAGGTCGCAGAGAGGCACTAAATGTTATCCGCTGACGAAATTGTCGCAAATGGTGCTGTGCTAAACGCTCATCCAACTCGGGTTGCCCTATCAAAACCAATTGCAGTAATTTAGTGTATTCAGTTTCTAAGTTACCAAATAACCTTAATATTTCTAATGCATCGTCAGGTAAGGCCTGCGCTTCATCAACGATAGCGACCACTCTTTTTCCTTGCTGCTTGAGTGAAATCAGTTGCTTCTGAATTTGGTCAACAATATCGGCTTCATTTTGTTTGCCCAGCCCTAATTCATTCGCAACCGCTTGCCGCAGTTCTCGACCATTTAAGGCGGGGTTGGGCAGGTAAATTAACTCGATATGTGGTTGCAGGTGATTGATCAACATCCGGCAAACCATGGTCTTGCCCGTCCCCACTTCACCCGTTATCTTGATCACCCCCTCACCTAACTCAATCGCAGCACTCACCGTCTGAATCGCTTCATAATGTGGGGCTAACCCCAAAAACAACGAGGTATTGGGCGTTAAGTGAAAAGGTAATTGCTCAAAGCCAAAATGCTCAAGATACATGGTGTTTATTCTTCGTCTGGGAACCACTCCTGCAGCAATTCACGTGAACGTTCGAGCTCTTTTTGCCAAGTATTGACGCCAACGACGGTTGGTTTAAGCAAAATGACCAGTTCTGTTTTTTGGGTGATTTTAGATGTATTTCTAAATAAGTGCCCAAGTGCAGGAATGTCACCTAAAAATGGTACTTTAGAGACTTGATTTATATTGTTGGACTTCATCAAACCACCAATGACCACAACATCGCCATCTTGAGCTCGAATAATGGAGTCAGACTCTCGAATCGTGCTTTTTGCTAGAGGTAAAATGATTTTCGTCTCACCATAATCAATTTCTTTACTCTGCTGCTCGACTTCAATAACCGCAGGATGAACATGGAGGAATACATTCCCTTGGTCATCAATTTGCGGTGTCACATCCAGAGAAATACCAGAAAAGAATGGCGTTAATTCAACTTCAGGTGCAACATTTGAGTTATCAGCATTACCCACTACACTCGATAAATCAGTCACATAATATTCATCAGCCCCAACTTTAATCACTGCTTTTTGGTTATTGGATGCCGTTACTCGTGGGCTAGAAAGAACATTGAGATCACCTTGTGTACCCATAAAGCTCAACACAGCATCAAAGCTACCACTTGATATCACAACATTTGACTGTCCACCCAGCAATGCACCGATCGAATCTAGCCCTGGTAAAGCTGCTGGTAAAATATTGCCCGCTGCATCTTTGACGATGCTGCCAGCCCCAATAGTATAATTGGTACCATTAGAGGTGAACATCTTCGACCAATTGATACCTTGCTGGTATCCATCACTTAATGTGACTTCTAGAATTTTGGCTTCTAAAATGACCTGGCGTTGCATTCGATCATGAGAAATCCCGAGAAAATTGCGCACTTCGCGAATTTCATCAGGGTAAGCGCGAACCGTAATCACACTGGCTTGAGGCGTTACGACAACACTTTGTCCCTGCCCTGAACCAATCAACTGCAAAACGGCTTTTTCTAACTGCGGCCAAAAGTCACTCTCACTGATAGTTTCAATCTCAGTGCCACCTTTAGTGGTCGTCGATGAGCTACTATTTGAATTCGAACTGCTATTGGAACTATTGGATGAATTAGAGTTGTTATTCGAGCCCGTATCAGTGTTAGTGATGGTACCGGTAGTAATCGATGTCAGCGAGCGACCTGTGCGCTTGAGCTGCAAATAGTCGACCGGAATCGTCACCGTACGTAAACCTGCCGGATAGACTTGAATCACTTTGCCTTTTTTGGTGATTTCAAATCCATACATATCGCGTACAACCGATAGCACATCATCAAGTGTGACATCGGTTAAGTTAACCGTTACACGTCCTTCAACATTAGGGTGAATAGCAGCACTAAATTCTGTTCCTTTGACCAAACTGGCAAAGAAGGCTTTTGCCTCAACATTATTGGCTTTAATTCGAAAACGCTTCACCGTTTCTTGGCTACGTGGTGTTACCCCTTCAATGTCAGGCATAAGATCAGCTTCCACAGAAGGAGGAAGCGCGTCTAAGTTTCGGCCATTCGATTCATTAATCGACTGATTTAAAGATTGCTTAATCTCTACTGGATCACGATGTCCCATCGAACAACCCACTAATGATGTAATCAACACGCCTAATACGATTTTACGCATACGATTTCTACTACCTTACTGCTTAATATCTAGGGAAAAGAGGCCTAAGTTCCATAACCTTCCTCCACGAGAAAGCGTCACTTGTTGAGGTTCAATCGCTTGCACGGTATAGCCCCTCAATGACTCCCCAACGGTGATCACCTCGTCATTTAACACGGCAACACATGGTGTCGTTTGCTGGCAGGTAATACTTTGCAAAGTAGGTAGCGGATAGCTAACCACCTTTTTAGCGGGAACAACACTTTGTTCTACCCAGCCTAATGGTGCGGTAGGGTCTTGCGTTGCCCAACTATGGAATGCAATAGCCGACAACAATAATGAGAAAACAACCTTAGCCACCAATAAACTCCTGTCTAACCCCTAACGTATACACTTCCATGATCACTCTGGCTTGAGGGTAATCTTCCACCGAGTATTGAAAGTGACGCCAGTAATACTTCATTGGTAAACTTTCCAGACTGGCGAGATAGTTTAAAATTGCAAAATATTCCCCAGTAAGCTCAAGTCGAACCGGGTGGACATAATAGCCTGAATATTCTGATGTTTTACTGTTATTGGCTATCGATTCTGCACTTAAAGACTCTAACGACACAAGTTTTAAATTTTGACTGTTCGCTAACACGCTTTCTAACTGTTCTGCCATTTGCGCTGGTGTGATCAAGCTGTCGACCACTTTGGATAACTCCAGTGACAGCGCTTGGCTTTGCTCTAATAACTGTTTGAACTCTATATCAATCTCTTGATTTGGATCTTTATTGAGTTTAGCAGTAAGTAACAGAATATCGCCTTGAATACGCTGATTGCCTTGCTCAAGCGATTGAAGTTGCAATTTATTGGCTGTGATTGACTTCAGTGTCGGTTCCAGTAATACGCTAAAAATCAACAATACGCTGACTACTAGCCCACACAGTGCAATTAACACTTTCTCGCGCGGGCTAAGTTTTGAAAATTTGTTATTGAGATCCTGCCAATTCATTATTTATCACCTTCCGTTGTTTTAAGCTCAAAGGTGATGATGTCTTGCTCATTACGACCTATTTTCAGCTTCTCAAAGCTGCGTCCAACCAAGTTAAGCTCACTTTTAAACTGACTTAACCAATTAGGAATCACTTTAGCTTCACGAGCGAGACCGTGAAGATCAAGCTTGTCTGAATCGATCTCGATTGAGGTTAATGAAATGTCATTGCGACTTAATTTGGCCAATGAGCGCATCACTCCTGAATAGCCTACTTGTTGCGATTCATCGAATTGATGCACGGCATTTAAAGAGTCCTGCTTGGCTTTTATTTCAAGCTTAAGTCGCTCAATCGCGGCTATTTTATCCGCTGATGGTTTATGGCGATCCGCTTTTTGTTTCATTTGATCAAATTGAACTTTCAGTGTTTGAGCTTCGCTTTGTACCATTTGTAACTGTTGAAGTTGACGCTGATTTTGCCATTGATAACCACCATACATAAGCAGCATCAACAATGTCACACCACCCCATACCGCAACCACTGCAGATAAAGAAAAATAGTCTTTCTTCGGTTTGAGATGCTCTGGGTACAGATTTAGCATCTCATCATTAATGCTGGTGATTTTTTCGAGCAAAAGATCCACAGAATCAGGGTGGCGTTCATCCAACAAAGAGACTTTAACGCTTAAACGCTCATTTAGCGCATCGACTAACTCTTGTTGCTCTTCTTCATCACACTGCACTTTTAACTGATGAAGCGAGGCACCTTTCAGTTGCGATGAAAGGTAATCAATCGAACGTTGCAGCTCTAAGGCTAGTCCATCAAGTTGTAGTGCTGAACTTGCTACACCAGTTATAGGGGGAACCACACCTCTTATGGTGCGTTGAAAACTGCATTTACGGTCAATAAAGGCATCGAATTTAAAACTGCTATTTTTATTGCGATGCAATAAAAGAAAGTTACCTAGTTCCCCAGCACTTCGTGCCCACACTTCACTTTCAGGGATAACTTTACCCAGTAACAAACCGTTGGCTTGCAATAATGCACTCACCTCCAAAACCAAACGTTTTGCCACCACATAAGCCTGAATTTTATTGCCAATAGGCAACGAAAAAGCATCAGCAACGATTTCGGTCACTTTTTCGTTAATCAGGTCTTTGAGTAAAAATGGCAGCGCAACTGACCACTCTTCCTTTGGTAAATTAGGTTTTTCTATTTGATAGGTTTGATAAAGATTGGAGTGCAGAACAAGGTGAACCACCAAACCTTTTGCATTAAGCGCCTTTACGCTATCGAGTAATACACTCTGCCACGTTGCTCCCTCAAGAGGAACCTCTCTTGGCAAAGTAACGCCCTCTAACGAGGAGAAATAGATAGCCTCTGGCTGTACAACAGCAAAAAGTTGTTTAGTAGCCGCTTTTGATGGCTTTATTTTTTCAATCAGTGACTGAACATTCATTGAGGATCACTTTTATTTTTTACGCCAACGATTTCTTCGCCCTGCTTTTACAGTAGGAGCAACTATTTTCTCTGGTAACAAGGGAAGCTCTTCTTCAAACAATCGCCCTTGCCCACCTTGAACACCAAGGTTTTGTAATGTTCGCCATTCTTGTTCGGTTTCAACACCGACAGCAATAACCTGTGTCTGTGTTCCACTACAAGCACCAAGCATACTGCGAACAAACAATTGATTCTCATGCCGTTGGTCTATTTTTTTAACCAAACTGCGATGTAATTTAAGATAATCAACGTTTAAATCTTTTATGTAGTGGGTACTGACGATGGTTCTACCCGCTTGGCCCACGACCACTTTAGCGCCAAGGCCTGAAATCATTTTTATTACAGGCCGCATATAATCAAGATGCTGTACTAATCGCCCTTCTGGAAATTCAAATGAGAGCAAAGCCCTAACATCAGAAGAGAGTTGAAGTAACTCATATCTAAACCATTTGAAGTATAGTTTATCGGCAAAAGGGAGCACATGCAGATTAACTGAAACCGGATCAGTAAGTTCTGACGTTTTTAACAAGCGTAGCACTTTCAATAGCACCGCACGATCCATCATCATTTCATAACCGACGGTTTCTAGCGCCGCATGAAAACGAGAAGCTTTGATCACACCTTGCTCAGGATCATCAATACGAGCAAACAATTCGTGGTGTACCCATGTTAAATCATTTGATTTTTCAATTAAATAACAAGACTGCCGGTATAATAAAATAGCATCTGGAGTGAGCACTTGATCAAACAAGGTTCTCCAACGAACGCTTCCTCGCTCTTCTTGAATAAAATTGCTCTTTTTAAAACGACTCCAAGTATTCACGCCTTGTAACTGCGCACTTTTCAGTGCCGTTTCAGCTTCATCCAATACTCGGCCACGTCGCTCACCTTCGCTGTACATGCTAATACCAATGTGGCACCAATTTTCTGGCTCAAGAGGCTCTGGAGGGTTAACGCGTGCAAATAATTTAAGGCATTGCACTGCGATAGAGGCGACCTCTTTGACGCCCTGATGAGGTACAAAAATAGCAAAATCCGCATCGTAATAGCGCGACAAAATGACATCAGGATAACGCTGTATCACATTAGAAATACTTTCACCCACTTCGACGATTAGATCGTCAGCGACTTTTTTACCGCACTCTTCGCACAGGGAATCCCAATCATCAATACGTATCATCAACACTCCACCACGAGCACCACTTTCAAGTAAAGCGGATTCCAATTTGCTATCAAATAATACGCGGTTAGCTGTTCCGGTCAGTTTATCTAAGAAAGTCTGAGTACGAATGAAAGTATCGAATCGACTGCGCTCTTGACGGGCATCTTGTAGCTCATCAATTAACACATCAAGCGCTTCACTTGCGGTGTAAGGCCACTCACGGTGATCACCTTGCGCATATTGCTCTACTCGACCAGCTAAGATCATACGACCACGCTCTTCAAGCAATTCAGAGCCTATCAACTGCTCTTTCAACCATTTGATGCCTCTGATCAAACAGAAAACTATCAGCCCGACCGCTAGGGTAATTGACCACATCGCTCCTAACGAATAGCTGTAGCCAAGATATGGAGGAATGGCCTTGAAAGAGACGCTATAACTGGGATTGCGCTGTAAGGGGATATCAATATGATAAAGACGCTCAGGTGCAATTGTTGAAGAGGTATCTTTAAAACGATAGATAACACCCGCTTGTGAAGTTAGCTGCATCTCGACAATATTGCTGGCTTGCAACATTTTAGGCATCCAACGTTGCATTGAATAGGCAGCGTCAGGGTCTTCCATTTCTTTGTCTACGACTTCCACAATCCCGGTCAGATAGTGATTGAGGTACTCTTGTCCCATACGCTGAAAAGACAAGGTTCCACCAATAAACAAAATAAACATCGCACTGGTAACGATTAAGGTAACAAATGCCCCTAAGCGCGTGCTCAGTTTCAATGTGGGGGTATACCGCATGAATACTGAATTCCTTTTCGATTCAAACCATATAAAAAGAAAATGTGCCGACAGATAAGAAAGTCTTAACTAGGGCGTGCTGACCTAATGATAACTATATAAAAAAGCCGCGGTTTTCGCGGCTTTTTTCGAAATTAGAGCGTCAAAACGGGATGTCGTCATCAAAATCCATCGGCGGCTCGTTATATTGTGGCTGAGCCTGTTGAGGTGCAGACTGCTGCTTCTGAGGTTGCTGCTGCATCGCTGGTTGTTGAGGTTGTCCCCATCCACCTTGTTGCTGAGACTGAGGCATACCACCTTGAGCAGGTGCACCGCCTTGTGCACGACCACCTAACATTTGCATCACGCCGTTAAAACCTTGAACAACAACTTCTGTTGTATAACGGTCTTGGCCACTTTGATCTTGCCACTTACGCGTTTGTAATTGGCCTTCGATATAAACCTGTGAACCTTTACGCAAGTATTCACCAGCGACTTCAGCTAATTTGCCAAATAGTGCAACACGATGCCATTCGGTTTTTTCACGTTGCTCACCCGTTGCTTTATCACGCCATGACTCTGACGTTGCGATGGTGATGTTTGCCACAGCACCGCCACTTGGCATATAACGAATTTCTGGGTCGTTACCTAGGTTACCCACTAAAATAACTTTATTTACTCCACGGCTTGCCATGTTTTGCTCCGTCTTCCATCATGAGTGTTCTAAAAATAGCTGACTAGGATACCACGCTTTACGCGGGGTACAAATATACATAGAGAGACTGACAAATATTCAGCGCTATGCCCCACCCTTTTTCTCTTTTTTAGAACAGCCCCCTCAAAATTAAGGGTGATAAAACACTCATTTACTTTCTCATATGAAACCCAACGCAATTTTATTTCTTTGATTCGCATTATTTTGGTAGTTAGTTCATTTTCGCGACAGATGGATAATTGTTATCCACTGAGGAAATAAAGGATATCCCATTAACAGGACGTTAAAATGAGAAAAGCCAACTACACCCGCACCATTTATTTTTTGTGTTTAGATGCTCAAAGCTCCTCACCCTATATCGAACAGCTTACCTCGCTATTAGCGCTACCGATCCCCAAAATAGAGCCAGAAGCACTGCGCCAATCTAGCGGTTTTGATAAACATAAAATACTAATGATTGATTACGGTAACTATGTACAACTTAGGCAACGGTTAGGCAATAGCCCACTAAACAGCAATCACCACGAAACGATATTATTCAATGTATCACAGCGTCTTACCACCGATGAATTGCTCACCTTTGGTCATTTAAAAGGGCTATTTTACCGTAGCGATAGTTTCGAAAGCATCGCACATGGACTCGGTGAGATCATTAATGGCCAAAACTGGCTACCTCGCCATGTCACCAGTCAATTATTGCATTATTACCGTTATACTTTTGAGTCTCATACTGCACAGGTCATTACCGATTTAACCGCCCGCGAGGTGCAAATTTTGCGTAGCCTTCAAACCGGAGCATCCAACAGTCAGATGGCTGAAAGCCTGTTCATTAGTGAGTTCACCGTAAAGTCTCATCTTTATCAAATATTCAAAAAACTCTCGGTAAAAAAACGCTCACAAGCGATCGCCTGGGCAAATCAAAACATACTGTCTTAATTATGAGGCATGGCACAGAATTTCATCAGCATCAAAGTGTTGATGATGATACCCACCAGTAAAGCGTGGTAAGGTTGCGCCATCCTCCAATTATTATTCACAATTATAAGGTTATAGCATGATCAAAAAGTGCCTATTCCCAGCCGCTGGCTACGGTACGCGTTTTCTTCCAGCGACTAAATCAATGCCAAAAGAAATGATGCCAGTGGTTAATAAGCCACTGATCGAGTACGGCGTTGAAGAAGCGATTCAAGCCGGGATGACGGGAATGTGTATCGTGACAGGACGAGGTAAACACTCGATCATGGATCACTTTGATAAGAACTATGAATTAGAACATCAAATCAGCGGCACCAACAAAGAAGAGCTGTTGGTTGATATCCGTGAAATCATCGATACCGCTAACTTTACCTATATTCGCCAACGTGAAATGAAAGGCTTGGGTCACGCAATCTTAACTGGTCGTGAGCTGATTGGTGATGAACCTTTTGCTGTCGTGCTTGCTGATGACCTTTGTGTTAATGAAGAACGAGGCGTTCTGGCACAAATGGTCGCTCTGTACAAACAGTTCCGTTGTTCGATTGTTGCAGTTCAAGAAGTTCCTGACAATGAAACACACAAGTATGGTGTTATCTCTGGTGAGATGATTAAAGATGATCTATTCCGTGTTGATGACATGGTTGAAAAGCCAGAACCAGGCACCGCGCCAAGCAACCTTGCCATCATCGGCCGCTACATCTTAACGCCTGATATTTTTGACTTAATTGAGCAAACAGAACCTGGTAAAGGTGGGGAAATCCAAATCACCGATGCACTGCTTAAACAGGCGAAGTCAGGTTGCGTGCTTGCTTATAAATTCAAGGGACAACGTTTTGACTGCGGTAGTGTTGAAGGCTATATCGAGGCCACTAACTACTGTTTTGAAAACATGTATAAGAAAAATGAGCAAAAAGTAGCGCTAGACAAACATTCAACCCATAAAGCTTAACTTACCGATATGTTTATATCCTAGTTGCAGTTTCACGAAACAATTTGTGAACAATACCCAAACAACTTGAAGTTGCAGGTAGCCAACACAGCTGCAACTTCAAGTCGGAAGGGTATACGCTCGCCAATAAAGCCACGTTAAATTGCGTGGCTTTTTATTTACTGTTTTTTTATCCAGTATCTATTTGCACAAAACTCACACTATGCAATACTTGCCACACTTGGTGTTACATAGAGCATAGATGATGGATAAAATCGAAGTTAGGGGCGCACGAACCCACAATCTAAAAAATATCAACCTGACTATCCCACGCGATAAATTGATCGTAATTACTGGACTTTCAGGGTCAGGAAAATCGTCGCTTGCCTTTGATACTTTATATGCGGAAGGCCAACGTCGCTATGTTGAATCTCTTTCTGCCTATGCTCGCCAATTCTTATCTTTAATGGAAAAACCCGATGTAGACCATATTGAAGGGCTTTCTCCAGCGATATCTATTGAACAAAAATCAACATCACATAACCCACGTTCGACAGTCGGCACTATTACTGAAGTCTACGACTATTTACGTCTACTTTATGCTCGTGTTGGTGAGCCTCGTTGCCCGGAACACAAAGTGCCATTAAGCGCACAAACCGTTAGCCAAATGGTCGATAAGGTTCTTGAGCTCCCCGAAGGCTCAAAAATGATGCTGCTAGCGCCCATCGTCAAAGAGCGCAAAGGTGAGCACGTAAAAACATTGGAAAACCTTGCAGCCCAAGGTTTTATTCGTGCCCGTATAGATGGTGAAACTTGTGATCTTTCCGATCCACCAACACTAGAACTGCATAAAAAGCACACCATTGAAGTAGTGGTTGATCGCTTCAAAGTTCGCAACGACTTACAGCAACGCCTCGCGGAATCTTTTGAAACCACTCTTGAGCTATCTGGCGGTATTGCAGTCGTAACGGATATGGATGGTAAAGGGGAAGAAATTGTATTTTCGGCTAACTTTGCCTGCCCACATTGTGGTTACAGCATGCAAGAGCTTGAGCCTCGACTGTTTTCGTTCAATAACCCAGCAGGAGCCTGCCACACCTGTGATGGCTTAGGAGTACAACAATACTTCGATCCTGAACGTGTAATACAAGACAGCAGTTTGAGTTTAGCGCAAGGAGCCATTCGCGGATGGGATCAAAAAAACTATTACTACTTCCAAATGCTCACCTCACTTGCAACACATTATGATTTTGACTTGCATGTGCCATTCAACAAATTACCGAAAAAAGTCCAAGAGATCATTTTAAAAGGATCTGGCAGAACTGAAATCGAGTTCAATTATATCAATGACCGTGGCGACATTCGTGTTAAACGCCACCCATTTGAAGGGATTCTTAATACCCTTGAGCGCCGTTACCGTGATACAGAATCAAATTCAGTGCGTGAAGATTTGGTGAAATACATTTCAACCAAACCATGCACCAGTTGTGATGGTACACGCCTACGTGTTGAGGCTCGCAATGTGTTTATCAACGATACGGCACTACCTGAAGTGGTTGAGCTTAGTATCGCCGACGCGCTGCAGTTCTTCCAAACCTTAGCGCTGACTGGGCAAAAAGCACAAATTGCTGAAAAGGTGATGAAAGAGATCAATGATCGCTTACACTTCTTGGTCAACGTAGGGCTTAACTACCTAAACCTCTCTCGCAGCGCAGAAACACTCTCGGGCGGTGAAGCCCAACGAATTCGACTCGCAAGTCAGATCGGTGCTGGATTAGTTGGGGTAATGTACGTTTTAGATGAACCGTCAATTGGTCTCCACCAGCGTGATAACGAACGGCTATTGAAAACATTGACCCACCTGCGCGATCTCGGCAATACCGTACTGGTTGTGGAACATGATGAAGACGCAATCCGTATGGCTGACCATGTCATCGATATTGGTCCAGGAGCTGGTGTTCATGGTGGGCAAGTAGTAGCGGAAGGAAATGTCGACCAAATCATTGCCAACCCTAACTCACTTACAGGTCAGTATCTCAGTGGCGTAAAAGAAATTGCCATCCCTCAGCAACGTACTCCAAGAGATCCAAAGAAAACCGTTGAGCTTATTGGTGCATCAGGCAATAACTTGAAAGATGTCGATTTATCGATACCTGTCGGTTTATTTAGTTGTATCACTGGTGTTTCTGGTTCAGGTAAATCCACCCTCATCAATGACACATTTTTTAAGATTGCTCATACCGCTTTAAATGGTGCAACTACTGCTACACCAGCCCCCTATAAGAAAATAAAAGGGTTGGAACATTTTGATAAGGTTATTGATATCGACCAAAGCCCAATAGGCAGAACACCGCGCTCAAATCCAGCGACCTACACAGGCATTTTTACACCAATTCGTGAGCTATTTTCCGGAACTCAAGAATCACGATCTCGTGGTTATAAACCGGGCCGCTTTAGTTTCAACGTGCGTGGTGGTCGCTGCGAAGCTTGTCAAGGTGATGGTGTTATCAAAGTAGAAATGCATTTCTTACCTGATGTTTACGTCCCTTGCGATGTATGTAAAGGCAAACGCTATAACCGTGAAACGCTAGAAGTACGCTACAAAGGCAAAGCGATTGATGAAGTACTCGAAATGACGGTAGAAGATGCGTATCAATTCTTTGAACCAGTTCCCGTCATTGCGCGTAAGCTAAAAACATTAATTGATGTCGGCTTATCCTATATTCGTCTCGGGCAAGCGGCCACAACCCTATCTGGAGGGGAAGCACAACGAGTCAAGCTAGCTCGTGAGTTATCTAAACGTGATACCGGTAAAACCTTGTACATCTTGGATGAACCAACAACAGGTCTTCACTTCCACGATATCCAACAACTGTTGATTGTCCTGCACCGCCTACGTGACCATGGTAATACCGTGGTGGTGATTGAGCACAATTTAGATGTAGTGAAAACCGCAGACTGGATCATTGATTTAGGGCCAGAAGGTGGTCAAGGTGGTGGCCAAATTATTGCCCAAGGGACTCCTGAAGATGTTGCACAGGTCGACATATCTCACACAGCTCGCTTTCTTAAGCCTATGTTGAAATAGAAAAAAACGGTAGAGTAGAGAAACCAGCACTCACGATGGCTGGTTTCTTTTCAACTGGAACGTGAGACCTATGGCTACATTGCATCTAAGCGGTACGCAGCTTGAGAACCAAGCACCAGCAATCCCTTTAAATAAACCTTTTTTATTTTCGATTAGCATCATCTATTTACTGGCGATGCATTTTTTTATGCCTAACCCTGGTGGTTCAGGTTTAGCGCTATCTTTTAACCCAACGACTTGGTTAACGCTGAGCATCACGCTCTCATTGGGTTTATATCAACTAGCTTCTAACCGTCGGCTACGTTATTCCAAATTAACTATCGGCTTGTTGATTAGCTGCATCATTATGACCATTCCACTGCTTTACACCAATGCGTCACTGGAACTCTCAGTCAGCCGCTTGGTAGGGCTATGGTGCGGGCTATTGCTTTTTGTCTTACTACAACAATTCCGTTTTAGTAACAAACATAAACAGCGATTACTGTGGTTTATTGTATTAGGCGTGTTGATTGAAGCTCTGTTTGGTTTCTATCAGTATTTTCTATTGCAACCAAATAACCTATTTGGTTATAACACTGAGGTAAATCGGCCTTACGGCATTTTTCAACAACCTAATGTCATGGCAAGTTTCCTTGCTACTGGCTTGGTGATTTCCGGTTACCTGCTTGCTCGCCAACCCAAAAAATACAATCAACAATTAAGCGCAGTAAGCCTTTTATATTTCACTCCGCTTTTAACCGCACCGTTATTGGTCGTACTAGCCTCTCGTACAGGCTGGATTGGTGCAATATTAGGGATTATGTTCGTTCTCCCTTACCTATTTCGATTCTCGACACAAAAACGCTTTTGGGGATGGAGTGCTGCAACATTAATCGGTATCTTGCTCGGTATTGCTGCAATGTATACTCAGGGAAGCGATGGGTTTGTTAGCAATAAAGCCGATCTAGAAAGCCCTCGCCGTTACACCTTTCCTCAAACGCTCGACATGATCATTGAAAAGCCATTTACAGGTTACGGCTACGGCAAGTTTGAAGCGGAGTATTTGCTTTATACCGCAAGACAACATCAGCTAAATTCGAGTTATCATCCGGGGCTCCATTCCATGGATCACCCACACAATGAATTATTGTTGTGGGGGGTCGAAGGCGGGTTACTGCCCGTTATCGGAATATTATTGGCGATTGCCTTCGTAATGATGAGGATATATTCAGCCAAGAAAGGAACAAGGCTCGCAATGTTTGCCTTGTTTATTCCTATAGTCTTACACAGCCAACTGGAATATCCATTTTATCACTCGGCGGTGCATTGGATAACCTTTATCATCTTGCTTTTTTGGGTTGATCAACGTGTTGCCAAATATAAATACGCACCATTTAGCTCGGTGAGTAAGTCATTACTGAGGGTCATAAGTTTAGTGGCTCCTGTACTAACGGGTTTTTACATGGTGAGTGCACTGCACACTAACCATGTACTCACTCAGTTTGAAAAGTCTCAACCACCAAACCCTGATATCTTACAGAAGGTCACCAATCCTGTAGTGTGGAGAAATCGCTTTGATTGGGATGTGTATAGCACCTATCTCAATATTGGTTTATACACTCAAGACCCCGAATTTATAACGCCTTATATAGATTGGTCATTAGAGATCATTAAGCACCAACCTCGGCCTACCTTCTACAGTAATTTGGTGATTGCTTACCAAGGCATTGGCGATGATAGTCGTGCCGAGCAAATTCGCTCCGAAGCCGCATTTTTGTTCCCCAATATGGATTTCAGTGAGGTGCAATATATTCGACCATCTAGTGCTGCTTCAAGTAGTGTGCAAGCAACGGCTACTGAATAATTACCTAACTATGACCAGTAGAGTAACCATTAGGGCTGCTCTACTGGTTTTATTCTACTCAGTTAAAGACTCTTCTAACGCCCGCAAACACAAGGCTATATTTTCTCTACGAGCCCCATAGCCCATTAAGCCAATACGCCAAGCTTTACCCGCAAGAGCGCCTAAACCAGCGCCAATTTCCAAATTATATTCACTGAGCAAGTGGGAGCGAACCTTCGCATCATCAACACCTTGAGGAATATATACCGCATTAAGTTGCGGCAACCGACTTTGCTCTGGCACCACAAAGTTAAAGCCAAGTTTCTCTAAGCCTTGCTTTAACTTTTCATGCATATCACGATGACGAGACCAAGCTTTCTCTAGTCCTTCATTTTTTAGCATTAGTAGCGCTTCGTGTAGCGCATATAAGCTGTTGACTGGTGCGGTGTGATGATAGCTGCGTTTACCTTCACCACTCCAATAGCCGAGCACCAAGCTTTGGTCTAAAAACCAACTTTGTACAGGTGTCGTGCGTGATTGAATTTTCTCAATCGCTTGAGCGGAAAAAGTCAACGGCGATAAGCCAGGGGGACAAGATAGACATTTCTGGCTACCAGAATAAACGGCATCTAACTGCCATTTATCGACATAAAGTGGCACACCGCCTAAAGATGTTACCGCATCTACAATACTCAACATGTTATTTTGCTTAGCCAACTGACCTAACGCTTGTGCATCACTTAATGCCCCGGTTGATGTCTCCGCATGCACAAATGCCAATATTTTTGCATCGGGGTTCGCCTTGATCGCTTGTTCTACTTTATCAACCGAAACTGGCATCCCCCATTCATCATCAACCAACGCGACTTCCCCGCCGCAACGAATGACATTTTCTCGCATTCGCTCACCAAACACACCATTGCGGCAGACAATGACTTTATCACCCGGTTCTATTAAATTGACGAAACACGCTTCCATACCAGCACTGCCTGGCGCAGAAACTGCTATCGTGAATTCATTTTGCGTTTGAAATGCATATTTAAGTAGCTGTTTGAGCTCATCCATCATCTGAATAAATAACGGGTCTAAGTGACCAACGGTTGGACGACTTAGTGCTTGCAATACTTGTGGGTAAATATCTGAAGGACCAGGTCCCATCAAGATCCGTTGTGGTGGGTTGAAACTGGTAATGGACATAATTGCTCCTTGCTTGCGGCCAAATGTGGAAAACCAGAGTAAAGCAAAAATCACCTAGCAACAATTCGACAGAAGTCTAGAGGTCAAACCAGTGTCACAATCTGGTTAATTTTATTTTACATTTGAACTTAATTAGCAATTGACATTAATAGTTCAAAAACGTTCAATGAATGAGCTATCTAGCAGAAGAGGAGCACTGCCCAGGCAGATGTTTTGTGGAGCCTCAACTCCAAAACAAAGCATTGATGGGGAGCAGTGCCGAGATGAACCAAGGTTGTGGATTTGGTTTGTCGGTTGAATGGGCTGAATCCCTTCAACTGTCATTAGCCGCGCTGATGAAGAGCTTCTGAGGTAAACCAATCAAAAACACCTCTTTATATGCTCTAGAAATTTCTCTTCAAACATTGGACGTTGGAACACCAACACATTTTTATTTTAGGAAGTCGTGGGAGAAATGCTATGAGCACATTCAATGTAGCCAAGTTTGGCGGAACAAGTGTAGCTAACTTTGAAGCAATGAGCCGTTGTGCTGCTGTTATCGAAAATAATCCAAATACAAAATTAGTGGTTAGCAGTGCATGCTCTGGTGTCACTAATTTGTTAGTTGAGTTAGCCAGTGGGGTTCAAGATGCAGAGCAACGTTTGGCGATCATCAAACAGTTAGCCGATATCCATCATGCCATCATCGATCAACTTACCCATCCAGCTCAAGTTGAAAAAGAAGTACATTCAATTTTAGATATGGTTGCTAGTGTTGCAGAAGCCGCCTCTTTTCAATCAAGTAAAAAATTGACTGACCATCTCGTTGCGTGCGGCGAATTAATGTCGACCTTTATTCTTACCCAATTGATGCGTGAACGAGGTATGGAAGCGGTGCGTTTTGATATCCGCGAGATCTTGCGCACCGATGATCATTTCGGTCGTGCTGAGCCTCAGTTAGAGCAAATAGCATTACTTGCTAAACAAAAATTAACGCCATTATGTCAACAGCACGTAGTGGTAACGCAAGGCTTCATTGGTTCTGATGAACAAGGAAACACGACCACTCTTGGCCGTGGTGGTAGTGATTATTCAGCCGCTTTAATTGCAGAAGCAGTCCAAGCGTCAGGTTTAGAAATTTGGACCGATGTACCTGGCATTTATACTACCGACCCTCGCATTGCGCCTAATGCTGCACCGATTGCTGAAATCAGTTTTAGTGAAGCGTCTGAAATGGCGAATTTCGGTGCCAAAATTCTCCACCCCTCGACATTGTTACCGGCATTACGACATGACATTCCTGTATTTGTAGGTTCATCGAAAGAACCAGAAAAAGGTGGAACTTGGATTCGCAAACGTGTCGAAAGCTCGCCACTTTTTAGAGCCTTGACCTTACGCGGCAACCAAACCATGGTCACACTGCGTAGTGCTAGCATGTTCCATGCTTATGGCTTTTTGTCGAAAGTGTTCGAGATTTTAGCCAAACACAAAATTTCAGTGGATCTGATTACCACTTCTGAAATCAGCGTCTCCTTAACATTAGACAAGACCGATACTTCCGGGGGTTCACCAGAATTACCACAAGCTGTTCGTCAAGAATTGGAAGAATTATGCACTGTCGATGTTGAACATAACTTAAGTTTAATCGCACTGATAGGCAATAACATGAGTAATACCAAAGGTTACGCCAAGCAGGTATTTAGCACGTTAGAAGACTTCAACATGCGTATGATTTGCTACGGTGCGAGTCCGCATAACTTATGTTTCTTGCTGCATGAATCGGTATCAAAAGCCGCTATTCAGAAACTGCACCAAGAGCTGTTTGAGCAATAATCTAAAGTGCTTTGCTCAATAATTTGAGTGCCACAAAAAGAAAGAGGTTGGATATTCCAACCTCTTTCTTTTTTACCTTAATCTAAATTAGGCCCTAACCATTTTTCTGCTTCTTGCTCGCTCCAGCCTTTACGCTGCGCATAATCTTGCATTTGATCTTGCTGTATTTGTGCGATGGCAAAATAACGAGAATCAGGATGCGAGAAATACCAGCCAGATACCGAAGCCCCTGGCCACATGGCGTAACTGGTGGTTAACGACATATCAATCGCTTGCTCAACATTGAGCATTTCCCATAAAGTTCCTTTCTCTGTATGTTCAGGACACGCTGGATAACCCGGAGCTGGGCGAATACCTTGATACTTTTCACGAATCAATTCGTCATTCGATAAGTTTTCATCTGTGGCATAACCCCAAATATCTTTACGAACTTGCAGGTGTAAATACTCAGCAAAAGCTTCCGCCAAACGATCCGCTACGGCTTGGATCATAATCGCGTTGTAATCATCACCATTTGCTTTGTATTGATCGGCCAACTCACGCTCACCGATACCACCAGTAACCGCAAACGCACCGATCCAATCTTTCTTGCCTGATTCTTTAGGTGCTATGTAATCAGATAGGCAGTAGTTAAATCCTTTCGGCTTCTCCGTTTGTTGACGCAAATTATGCAAAACATGAGCAACCTCAGTACGGGACTCATCACTGTAAACTTCGATATCATCGCCAATACTGGCCGCAGGAAATAAGGCGCACATGCCACGAGCTTCGAGTAAACCTTCTCGCTCGACACGATCAAGTAACTCGTTGGCATCCTTAAACAAACGCAGAGCTTCTTCACCCACCTCTTCATGATCAAAAATTGCCGGGTATTTACCCATCAACGACCATGTCATAAAGAACGGAGTCCAATCGATATACTGCCGTAACGTCGAAACATCAAAATCATTAAACACATGTACACCAGGTTTAAGTGGCACTGGTGGTGTATAGCTATCCCAATTAATCGCGACTTTGTTAGCGCGAGCCTTCTCTAAGGTGACAGGTTTAGTACGCGGACGCTTACGAGCGTGTTGGTCACGCACAACGTCATAATCAGCCTGAAGCTTTTCAACAAAAGCTGGCTTTTGTGTCTCAGACAGTAGCGCCGAACAGACCCCAACTGCACGTGAAGCATTGTTTACATATACCACCGGATGTTGGTAATTTTGTTCTATCTTCACGGCAGTATGCGCTTTCGATGTGGTTGCACCACCAATCAAAAGTGGTAAATCAAAACCCTGACGTTCCATTTCTTTCGCGACATGGACCATTTCATCCAATGACGGTGTAATAAGGCCAGATAAACCAATAATATCAACGTTCTCTTCTTTGGCTACTTTGAGTATTTTCTCGCACGGCACCATCACCCCAAGGTCAATAATTTCGTAGTTATTACATTGCAATACCACACCAACAATATTCTTACCGATGTCATGCACATCACCTTTTACGGTTGCGAGTAGAATTTTACCGTTGGTTGAACCTGCTTGTTTCAATGCATTGATGTAAGGCTCTAAGTGGGCAACCGCCTGCTTCATAACTCGCGCTGACTTAACAACTTGAGGTAAGAACATTTTACCCTCACCAAATAGGTCACCAACTACGTTCATGCCATCCATTAATGGGCCTTCAATTACCTCTAATGGTTTGCTCGCATTAAGACGGGCTTCTTCAGTATCTTCAACGATAAATTCTGTAATGCCTTTAACTAACGCATGCTCTAAGCGCTTTTCAACCGACCATGTTCTCCACTCAAGTGCACTAGCATCTTCTTCTTTTCCTACGCCTTTATCTGCATATTCAGCCGCAATATCTAATAAACGTTCGGTACTGTCGTCGCGGCGATTTAAAATTACATCCTCTACGGCATCCCGTAGCTTTTCTGGAACGTTGTCGTAGATCTCCAATTGACCAGCGTTAACGATCCCCATATCCATACCATTTTTAAAACAGTGGTAAAGGAATACCGCGTGAATTGCTTCACGAACATAGTTGTTACCGCGGAAAGAAAACGAAACGTTGGAGACTCCACCGGAGATCATGGCGTAAGGTAAATCGCGTTTGATGTCTGCAACCGCTTCGATAAAGTCAACGGCGTAGTTGTTATGCTCGTCAATTCCCGTAGCAACAGCAAAAATATTTGGATCGAAGATGATATCTTCTGCGGGGAAACCAACCTCATCGACTAAAATACGATAAGCATTGGTACAAATTTCGATTTTCCGTTGACGTGTATCAGCTTGGCCCACTTCATCGAAAGCCATCACGATAACCGCCGCGCCATAGCGACGGATCAGCTTCGCTTGCTCAACAAATTTTTCTTTACCTTCTTTCAAAGAGATCGAGTTAACGATGCCTTTACCTTGAATACATTTAAGACCGGCCTCAATGACTTCCCACTTAGAAGAGTCAACCATGATAGGCACTTTTGATATTTCAGGCTCAGAAGCACATAGATTAAGGAAACGCACCATGCACGCCTCAGCATCAAGCATCCCTTCATCCATGTTGATATCGATGATTTGAGCACCATTTTCGACTTGCTCACGCGCTACGTGTAGCGCTTCATCATATAGCTCTTCTTTGATTAATCGTTTGAAACGTGCGGAACCCGTAACGTTTGTTCGCTCGCCAACATTAACAAATAATGTATCTTTCGCGATGGTTAACGGCTCCAAACCAGACAAACGACACGACTTTGGCAATTCAGGCAAAGAGCGAGGCTTCACTCCTTCAACTGCTTGTGCCATTTGTCGAATATGTTCTGGCGTTGTACCACAGCAGCCACCAACTAAATTTAGAAACCCAGCTTGCGCCCACTCAGCAATATGCTCTGCCATCTCTTTCGCTTCCAGATCATACTCACCAAATGCATTTGGTAAACCGGCATTAGGGTGCGCTGAAACGTAGCATTCAGAAATACGTGACAACTCTTCAACATATTGGCGTAGTTCATCGGGACCTAAAGCGCAGTTTAAACCAAAGGAGATCGGCTCCACGTGGCGAAGTGCATTGTAGAACGCTTCTGTCGTCTGTCCTGAAAGGGTACGGCCAGAGGCATCCGTTATCGTCCCTGAAATCATCACAGGCAACTTATAACCGAGCTCTTCAAAAACCGTATCGACGGCGAAAGCACACGCTTTGGCATTTAATGTGTCAAAAATGGTTTCAATAAGAATTAAATCACAGCCACCTTTGATTAAAGCTCGTGTTGATTCTGAGTACGCTTCAACAAGTTGATCAAAACTGACATTGCGGAAGCCAGGATCATTCACATCTGGAGAGATAGAACAGGTACGGTTAGTTGGACCGAGTACACCGGCCACGTAACGGGGTTTATGCGGTGTTTTAGCGGTCCATTCATCAGCGACTTCACGCGCTAATTTTGCAGCAGCAAAGTTGATTTCATCACTGATGGCTTGCATATCATAGTCAGCCATTGCGATAGTCGTCGCATTAAAGGTATTGGTTTCAAGAATATCAGCACCGGCCTCTAAATAAGCACAATGGATCTCTTTTATCAATTGAGGCTGCGTCAATACTAGGAGATCGTTATTGCCTTTTAGATCACTTGGCCAATTAGCAAAACGCTCTCCTCGATAATCTTGCTCTTCAAGCTTGTAACCCTGAATCATGGTGCCCATACCACCATCGATCAACAATATTCTTTGTTGCAATTGAGCTTCAATTTGACTCTTCACTTTTCTTCCCACAGTACAGCCTCATTCCTTTTCGTTATTTCCACATCCTATCATATAACCGTTAGAAATCTAGACGTCTAAACAGCACTTTAATAGCTGCTTGTTGTTAACTCTGATGTAATGAAAAAGTGTTTGCTATTTGCTCATCATAGAAGGAGAATTTGTTCATATTTTGTTACACACTGAGAAAAAAATGTCGGTCTACTATACTTTGTGCTTCCTATCGGCAGCCGCGATGATGATTGCTTTCTTAAACAGTAAGATAGGAAAGATGCAAACCACCATTGCTATCACCGCAGGCTCTATGATGCTTTCGTTATTAATCTTAATTGCGGGTCAAAACGATTGGTTTCATCTCACTGAAATTGCTATCGATACCGTTAATAGCATCAACTTTGAAAATTTTTTACTCAAAGGGATCCTAGGCTTTCTTCTTTTTGCGGGTGGCTTAGGTATTAAACTGCCTAATCTTAAAGATCAAAAATGGGAAATAACCGTTCTCGCACTTGGAGCAACATTATTTTCAACCTTCTTCATTGGTTTTGGCCTCTATGGCTTCTGCCAACTGATCGACATTCAATTTGACCTTGTGTATTGCTTATTATTCGGCGCGCTGATTTCACCAACCGACCCAATCGCTGTGTTAGCCATTGTCAAAAAACTTGATGCGCCTAAACGTATCTCAACTCAAATTGAAGGGGAATCTCTCTTCAACGACGGTTTTGGTCTAGTTATCTTTGTCACAATATTTACTATCGCATTCGGTACAGAAACTCCGACCGTTGGTAGTGTCACCATGCTGTTTGCACAAGAAGCTATGGGGGGAATTATCTACGGCCTAGCTCTCGGTTTATTATTTCACTACCTTATTAGCGCGACTAATGACCACTCTATGGAGCTGTTATTAACCATCGGTATTCCAACCGCTGGTTACGTTTTTGCAGATGTCATACATGTCTCTGGGCCACTCGCAATGGTGGTATCCGGTATCATGATCGGTAACTGGACCCGCTTTATCGGTTTCTCAAAGGAAAGCGAAGAGCATTTAGATCACTTCTGGGAGTTAGTTGATGAATTTCTCAATGGGGTATTGTTCCTGTTGATTGGTATGTCGATGCTACTCTTCCAATTTCATGAAGAAGATTGGATGTTAATGGCATTTTCCGTTCCGCTTGTATTATGTGCTCGCTACCTTAGTGTTTTCTTATCGTACATTGGCTTTAAACGTTACCGAAGCTATAACCCATGGTCGATTAAGATTCTTACTTGGGGAGGACTACGCGGAGGATTAGCACTAGCAATGGCTCTATCGATTCCCTCTGGAATTTTAGTCATTCCGGATAAGCTGATCGATGTAAAAGAACTGATACTGGTTATGACGTATGCCGTTGTAGTATTTTCGATACTGATCCAAGGCTCAACCATTACTCCCTTGATCGAAAAAGCGAAACAGGCTGAAAAACAAAGGGAAGCCACAGAATCGACAGTAGTCCAAGAACAAGAAAGTTAATCCCGATTCGAATACATCTCACAATATCTGTTGAATCACCAAGTCGATACCACTGCGTGTCGACTTTTTTAAATCTAACGTATTTGATGATTTAAAAATTTAAAATAGAAACGATTCTTAGGCTCCCCGATTATTTTAAGCTAGAGCACGTTGATATCCAGTTTCAAGACGAAACTAGATTGGGGCAGAATAATACCGCAATAAGGATTTAGTAAAAGTCTAGAGCTGTTCAGCAGCAATTTGGCTACGCTTATCTGTTTGGTGCAGTTGCACCGCGAGTTGGCGCCAACATTATCTAGAGAAAAAGCATTTAAACTTAACCATTGTCCATATCCCACCTTATTCAGCAAAGTTAATCCTATAGAACTTAAGCCGTATCGTTATTTTTCAACATACTGTATCGGCTTTTTCATACTCATTTTTTAGTGCTGTGCACTTCTGTCGCTGTAGCAATAAAGAGAAGAGAGGCTAGTAGGAAAAGAGGTAACGAGTATAGCTTAATGCCCTAAACGCAAAAAACCCCAGCATTGCTGCTGAGGTTTCTAATAAAGTGGCGGAGCGGACGGGACTCGAACCCGCGACCCCCGGCGTGACAGGCCGGTATTCTAACCAACTGAACTACCGCTCCGCTGCG
>NZ_SJFM01000188.1:0-411 GCF_029478545.1 Vibrio sp. 1180_3 | reverse complement strand
TATCACTATTGGCTTAAACGCCCAGCGTTAATTAATGCGGAAACAATAAAACTGCGCAGCTTGGTCAGTGAGGCTCATGCCGCAAGCAATGGCTCTGCGGGAGCGAGAACCATTGCAGATATAGTCATAAATCAGGGTGTAAAGCTGAGCCGATACCGAGCAACAAAGCTTATGAGAACGCTTGGTTTAGTGAGCTGCCAGGAGCCAAAGCATCGCTACAGAAAGGCTTCACAAGAACATATTGACGTTCCAAATCACTTAGGTCGTCAGTTTGCGGTTACCGCCCCAAATGAGGTCTGGGCTGGTGATGTTACGTATATTTGGACAGGTAATCGGTGGATGTATTTAGCAGTTGTTATCGATCTTTTTGCCCGAAAAGTGATTGGTTGGTCGATGTCTCTATCACCTGAT
>NZ_SJFM01000187.1:0-422 GCF_029478545.1 Vibrio sp. 1180_3 | reverse complement strand
CGTTGTTATCAGTCAGCTTTCCAAATTGTTAAAGAGCAAGATTTTCTGATGAAAACCATTTTTAAGAACACTTAAGCAATGTGCTTAAAGATGGTGGAGCTATGCGGGATCGAACCGCAGACCTCCTGCGTGCAAGGCAGGCGCTCTCCCAGCTGAGCTATAGCCCCATCAGGTGTGTGATACTGTGTGCCAATCTTCGATTAAGAAGAATTGGTGGGTCTGAGTGGACTTGAACCACCGACCTCTCGCTTATCAGGCGAACGCTCTAACCACCTGAGCTACAGACCCAGCATCGTCTCTAAAACTGTATAAACCATCAATCTGTGTGGACACTCATCAGTGTAATCATCGTATAAGGAGGTGATCCAGCGCCAGGTTCCCCTAGCGCTACCTTGTTACGACTTCACCCCAGTCATGAACCA
>NZ_SJFM01000186.1:0-431 GCF_029478545.1 Vibrio sp. 1180_3 | reverse complement strand
GCACCAGGAAGTCGTTGGAGACGTACTGCGGGCTGTAACCGTCGGGATTGTTGACCTTGGTCAGATCGCGCTGGTAACCCCAGATCGGGCTGGTCTTCTCATACTGCACGTTGACCAGCGCATGGAAGCGATCATCCACGCCATTGAAGCCGCGGGCGCCGCTGAGGCGGAAGCTGTTGCCGCCGCCTTCACCGTAGGCGCCACCACGTACGTTGAGGACGCCACCATCCATGCGTTCCTTGAGGATGATGTTGACCACGCCAGCGATCGCATCGGAGCCATACAGTGAGGACTGGCCACCCGGCAGGATCTCGATGCGCTCGACGATGTCGATCGGAATGCCGCTGATGTTGTTGAACGTATCGCCGCCGTTGTACAGCGCCGGATACGAAAGCATCGGGCGACCGTTGATGAGGTACTTGGTGTAACCC
>NZ_SJFM01000185.1:0-434 GCF_029478545.1 Vibrio sp. 1180_3 | reverse complement strand
CTAGATTTGTTTGTTATTAAGCCCTTTGATTGGGCTTTTTATTTATGAATTTTTAAATTTAAGCGATAGATGTTAGATCATTAACAAAATTGTCAAAAGAACTCAGTTTTTTACTTGAATGAAAGCTAGAGTTTTGGAAAAATCATGATAATAATCTCAATAATGTGAAAATAATGCCAAATTCATTATTTGTAAAATATGGGTGGTTAAAGCCACTTGCACCACGAAATCCACACGAACCACATCGCGCTGCAACCTCATTAGAATTGTTATTTGACTTAATTTTTGTGGTCGCCATTGCTACAGCAGGGCAACAATTACACCATAGCATTATCGAAAATCATTTATCACATGGCTTAACACTTTATTTTATGGTGTTCTTTGCGTTGTGGTGGGCATGGATGAACTTTAGCTGGTTTGCATCTGCCTACGAC
>NZ_SJFM01000184.1:0-435 GCF_029478545.1 Vibrio sp. 1180_3 | reverse complement strand
GCTGTGAATTTAGGGTGGAAAGGCTTTCGGTTTTCTAGCTACACACCGGACAAATCTCAGCTTCTCAACTATCTCGCCAGTGGCACTTTTCGGGAAGTGTTTGAACTTAACGAAGTCTGCTTACGGGTAATGTTGTGTTTGTTAAGTTCGTTGGCGCGGTTTCTTTGCTGTCGAAATTCATGAATGCCTAAATGCGTTTCGTGTGCTCTGTCGTTGGCTTTTTCGATAGAATTCTTTGCAAATTACCGAGCTTAAAAATGGTGATTTTCTCGGCCATTTCTTCTTTGCCAAGAGCATTTCGTGGATTAGGTTTTAATTTCACAGCTGTCCGTTTTACTTTGCCGTTTGAAAGCAATAATGTGTTTCAAATTAGGCAGTTTGGCGTAATTTGCTAGCGAAAGTGCAGCAGCTAACTAGGCGTTTAAGACGGATTCC
>NZ_SJFM01000183.1:0-439 GCF_029478545.1 Vibrio sp. 1180_3 | reverse complement strand
GTTCGACCTTCAGCAACTGAACCTGATGCTGGAGATCAATGCCACCGTCCTTTGTGGCCGGGACCCGGTACGCCGACTGGAGTACGCCCAACATCTGGCGGCTACCGAAGCGCACTTCTTCAACAACGTTGAGGGCGGCATCAAGGACTTGTTCAATTGGTACTGCGCCTATCGCAGTGAATCCGTCTGGAAGCGTGCGGCCGGTGTCTATGTGCGCATCCTCAGCAAGCCGCAATTGTTTATCGAGGGCAATAACCGTAGTGGTTCGCTCATCGTCAGCTATTTGCTCATGCGGGCGGGGTTACCCCCGTTCGTGCTGACGCTGGAAAACGCCGAGGGTTACTTCAATCCGTCCTCGGTCATCCGCAACTCCGCCAAGCATGGGATCAAGGCGTTGTATGAATTGCCGAAAATCAAGAAAAAGTATGCAGCCTTCCTC
>NZ_SJFM01000182.1:0-440 GCF_029478545.1 Vibrio sp. 1180_3 | reverse complement strand
CATTTGCACCATTTGAAGATGTTGTAATGGGCCTGCTGTACCGGTGAACCAAGCATCATTAGAAACAGTCACTAAAAAGTCACTATTAATCGCATTTCGTCGAGTGAGATTCGGATAGGCCACTTCATAACAAATGGCTGCAGCTAAATCATGTCCTTTAATATTAAAAGGTTTCTGATTGGATGCACCTTGGGAAAATCCACTCATGGATGGATCATTTTGTAGCGCAGGTAACACCCAAGCCAATAATCCTGAAAGTGGAATATATTCACCAAAAGGCACCAGACGTTGTTTTTTATATAAGCCTGAAGAATCCGCGCCAGAAGCCATCATACTTTTGGAGTACATTGGATAGCCATTTTTCTGCGATTCTTTTAAGTCCCAATAAGGAATACCCGTTACCCATGCTGTGCCTGAACTTTTGGCTTGTTGATCCATCA
>NZ_SJFM01000181.1:0-446 GCF_029478545.1 Vibrio sp. 1180_3 | reverse complement strand
CTTCTTCACCATGGGTTCGGGTGCCAGCGTCAACGCCTTCTTCGGTCTGGCGACGATGCTGATTTCCATCCCGACGGGTGTGAAGCTATTCAACTGGCTGTTCACCATCTACCAGGGCCGTCTGCGCTTCACCAGCCAGGTTCTGTGGACCCTGGGCTTCATGGTGACCTTCGCCATCGGCGGCATGACCGGCGTACTGCTGGCCATCCCGGGTGCTGACTTTGTGCTGCACAATAGCCTGTTCGTGATCGCGCACTTCCACAACGTGATCATCGGCGGTGCGGTATTCGGTTACATCGCTGGTTTCGCGTTCTACTTCCCGAAAGCGTTCGGCTTCAAGCTGCACGAAGGCTGGGGTAAAGCAGCGTTCTGGTTCTGGATCTCGGGCTTCTTCGTCGCGTTCATGCCGCTCTATGCACTGGGCTTCATGGGCATGACCCGTCGTC
>NZ_SJFM01000180.1:0-460 GCF_029478545.1 Vibrio sp. 1180_3 | reverse complement strand
TTGTTATGCCTGTACTACTTTTTGTGTGAAGTGCTCAAAAGCCGTAACTTTAGAATAACCCTCAGATACATATAGATTTTTTGCTGATTCGTTATCAATTGAAGTCGCAAGCTTCACAGTTAAAGCATTGGTTTCTTTAGCATAAACTTTGACTTTCTGTAGCAATGCTTTACCAACCCCCTTATGTCTTGCTGATTCAATTACATACAAATCATTCAAATACCACATACGCTTCATCGCGACTGAAGAGTACGATGGATAAAGCTGAACAAAACCCAACGGGTGATCATGATGATCAAGTGCTAAGAAAATGACTGAATCTGAATGATTGAGCCTTTCCTCAATGAAACGCGAAGCTTGCGCCAAATCTGACTCTTGCCCATAAAATTGACGATATAAATCAAATAATTGAGCAACAGTTTCAAGGTGGATTTTATCTGCTTCTACTATTTTCAAATTG
>NZ_SJFM01000179.1:0-461 GCF_029478545.1 Vibrio sp. 1180_3 | reverse complement strand
GAGAATCCACTTGAATTGCTTGTTATGTGAATTTTACCGTGAATTCAAAGTAAACCACCGTAGAAATGAAGAGATTTGAATAAGTTACGTACAAAAACGATGCTTACCAAAACCTAAATTTCACAGCAATCTTAGCCAAAGAGAGCCACTTGCAGGATCAAAAACAAAGAAAGCGCCCTTTCAGCAACAACCAAACCTTTTGCTTCACCAGATTTTCAGAGCTGAACTTCAGCAAGAGAGTCAGTCAAAAAGACATTTCAATTAAAGCGATTTGAAACCGACGAAACTCAACACAAACCAGATCCAAAACTCAATTGAGGCAACCCAAGAACCTTGAAAAGCATCAAACTCAGGTTGTTCAAGGATCCATTTCGATCAAGCCAACTTGCCGAAAACACGGAACGAATTCTCAATGAAATCGTAGCTTTGACCTTAAAAACTCATCAAACACATAACGCCGC
>NZ_SJFM01000017.1:0-94490 GCF_029478545.1 Vibrio sp. 1180_3 | reverse complement strand
GCGAGCTGGCATTACGGCGGTTTGATAGTGATTCGCCAGTTTCTGATAGCTGTCGTTCAGTCTCGGCTCATAACGATTCGCTTTGGTGACCGCGCTGCGTAGATTATCAGGGACCAAGAGATGGGGTACGCCACCGAAGTGCTCGAAGGCATTGGCATGCGCCTCTAACCAGTAAGACTTCCCTTGGCTGGGGAAGGCTTCCACATAAGTGTAGTTGGACGCGCCTAAGCTTGCTACGAACACTTCTGCTTCGCGCACTTCGCCTGTGTCAGGATTGACTACCTGAAGCCGAGGCCCACAGTAATCGATAAACAGCTTATCACCTGCCACATGGAGCTGACGCATACTGCGCTTTTGGGTTTTGAACCAACGAGTGAAGTATTCACAGAACTGAGTGTAAGCGTAGGCTTGCTCTTGATATTGCTCATGATATTCCTGCCAGAGCAGCATCTTCGTCATGCCTTTGCGTCTGAGTTCGACAGCGTATTGCGTAAAGTCTGGCATCACCTTATCGCGACTGGCTTTCTTGCCGTGATACAACACCTGAGTGAGTTCTGTGTCACTGCAACCTTCGGGTAGAGGCCAGCCAAGTTGGCTTTGTTTAAAGCGAGTGAGGAGTTCCGAGATGGTGGACGGCCCGAGTTTAAGGCAAGAAGCGATGCTGCGATTTGAGAGACCGCAGTCGTACTTAAGGCGTAATACCTCTTTGATTTTGTTCATTGGAGTTCTCTTTTTAGCCACGGTCGCTTCCTTACGTTCTTGTTTAAGAAGTAAAGAATAGCGAGTGATTGATTTAAAAGAGAAAAAGGAAGGATTTCGGGCATTCCGATCGCGGTTTTCGCTATTCCGATCACCGATTTCGGAGTTAGGCTAAAAGTGATCGGATAATCGCGGAATCAGTGATCGGTTTAAACCGAAATGGGTGATCGGATAATCCCGAAATGACTGATCGGAATGCTCCGAAATATGCAATTTCTATCAATTGCCTTTGCATTGGCATAAACATTTAACTTCAAGTCAATTTCCGTTCAACGAAGTTCAAACTCATGTTCAATATCGTCATCATCCCCAAAGGCCACCTATGCCAAGTGGAATAGTGTATGAACGTTTTGACTATGACGCCCAAACGAACGTTTCTTTTCGAGTATTTGATATCGAGAAAGATCTGCTTCGCTTTGCCCGTTGGATGAATGACCCTCGAGTAGCACATTTCTGGGAGCAAGCGTGGAGCCAAGAGAAGTTAGCGGAGTTTGCTGTTGAACAGCTGAATGACCCCCACATCATCCCATTAATTGGTGAATTTGATGGACAACCATTTGGTTATGTTGAGGCGTATTGGGTAGCTGAAGATCGTTTAAGCTCTTATTTCGATGTTCAACCTTACGACCGGGGTATTCACTTATTAGTCGGTGAAGAGCAATTCCGTGGTCCACGATTTTTTGATGCATGGATGAAAGCTATTACTCATTACCTATTTATTGATGATAACAGGACACAACGCATTGTATTAGAACCAAGGTCAGACAATCACCGTTTGTTTAACCGAATAGAGCAGGTCGGTTATCGAAAATGTTTCGAGTTTAACTTCCCGCATAAACGCTCGGCTCTGTTGATGCAAACTCGCAGCGAATTTTTTAAAGGACAATGGTAATGGAACAACAGGCTTTACATCTCTACTGGCAAGATGCGAATAGAAAAATGGTCGCAAAGCTAATGAGTGAATTAGCGTATGAACAAGCATTTGAACTTAAAACCATACCTGACGGTTTTTCGCTTTCGCTAGAAAGTGGCGTTATATATTCTGGATGTGGTCAGGCGAATATTTGGGGACAAGTTGTATTTGACCCGACAACATTGAAACGAGAAGAGGGTGGTCATTTTTTCGACATTCTTGCTTCAACATTCATGTTGGATATTCAAACACAATTAGAGATTAACGATGAGGTGTTGGCTGAACATTTTGAAGATCTCAATGCTACATTGCTAGGAGATTGTAAGCTAGCCTTACTAAAGCAAGGGCTAACGGCTAACGAATTTGCCAACATGTCTTGTGAACAGCAACAAAGCCTATTTAATGGACATCCCAAATTTGCCTTTAATAAAGGGCGAAGAGGTTGGGGAAGTGATGATCTTCAGTGTTATGCACCAGAGGCACAAAAGGCATTCCAATTGTGTTGGGTGGCGATTGAACGTTCAAATGTCGAGCAAGCCATAGGAAAAAATCTAGACTGGCAAGACTTGGTACTTTCAGCGATGAATAGTGATGACCTGAAAGGTATCAAGCAACAGATTTTGAGTTATAACGTTGACCCAGAACAGTACACACTTATCCCTGTTCATCCTTGGCAATGGCATAAAAAACTATCACTGCTTTTTGTACGTGAATTGGCGCAAAAAACGCTTATTTATTTAGGAGAGCATGGTGATGAATTTTTACCTCAGCTTTCTTTACGTACCTTAAGTAATGTAACTCGCCCGAATGGTTATGACATAAAATTGCCACTGACTATTATGAATACTTCGTGTTATCGCGGTATTCCTGGGCGCTATATTTTGGCTGGTCCACTGGCGTCTGAATGGATTGATCATGTGTTTCAAACTGACCCGATACTGCTGGATAAACAGGCACAAGTACTACAAGAACCTGCGGCAGCATTTGTTGCTCAGCAGGATTATCAGCAATTGGCTAAAGCCCCCTATCGTTATCATGAATTGTTGGGCGTAATTTGGCGCGAATCGGCCCACTCAAAACTAGCACATCATGAAAAATCGATATTAATGGCGGCATTAATGGAATGCGATAACAAAGGAAATCCATTGGTTGCTGAGTATATTCAAGCTTCAGGCTTATCTTCTCAAGCGTGGTTAAGCCAACTCTTTGATGTGGTGGTGATTCCGTTTTATCACTTGTTAGTCAAGTATGGCGTATCTTTAATTGCTCACGGTCAAAACATCACCTTAGTGCTTGAAAAGCATGTGCCTAAACGTATTTTACTTAAAGATTTCCAAGGTGATATGCGCTTGATTGATAGAGAATTACCTGAGCAATCATTGTTACCTAAGGAAGTGAAAGAGGTGACGGTTAAATTACCGGACTCCTTGATTATCCATGATTTACAAACAGGCCATTTTGTTACCGTACTACGGTTTATTTCACCTTTGATGATACGCCTCGGTGTTAATGAAGCCACTTTTTATTCTTTGCTTGGACAATCGATTCAACGGTATATGGCTGAAAACCCTGATCTGAATGAACGTTTTACTCGCCTCGATCTCTTTAAACCTCGAATTTTACGCATCGGGTTAAACCTTGCGAAATTTCGGCACAGCACTGACGGCAGCGTATCACGCATGCTGCCTGATATGGACGACCAGTTAGATAATCCACTTTATCTAGTGACTCAATAATAAGGAAAAATACGATGAATAATTCCTCGAATCAAATGTTGGACATCGCCGGTATTGGTGTTGGTCCATTTAACTTGAGTGTTGCCGCGCTATTGATGCAAAACCCGAGCGTGAATGCCCAATTTTTTGAACGTGCTGAATCCTTTTGCTGGCACCCAGGCTTGTTGCTCGATAATACTCATATGCAAACCATGTTTTTAAAAGATTTAGTCAGTGCGGTTTGCCCTGAAAGCCCTTATTCATTCTTATCCTACTTAGTTAAAAATAAGAAATTCTATCGATTTTTATCGGCAGAATTGGGCTGTATCAGTCGCCATGAATTTTCAGATTACCTCGCTTGGGCAGCACATCAACTACCAAATGTTCAGTTCTCAAGTAAAATCGAACACATTGAACATACGGGCAATGAATTTGAAATCCATGCTACACATGGCCGTTATTTCGCTAAAAATTTATGTATAGGTACCGGAAAAGTACCTTACATGCCTAACTGTGCTAAACCACATATCGGTGAACGAGTATTTCATGCTGCTGAAATGGGGTTAAGAGAGCGAGACTTTACCGACAAGCGGGTGCTAATTGTTGGTGGAGGGCAAAGTGGCGCAGACATTTTTATTAATGCATTACGTGCTAAATGGGGGCAACCTCGCTCACTTGATTGGCTATCTCGTCGTTCTAATTTTCAACCTTTAGATGAAGCAGCATTCACCAATGAGTTCTTTACACCAGAATATGTTGATGCGTTTGTTGGTCTATCGCCAAAGGTAAAGAAAACGGAAATTGCAGCACAAAAGCTGACATCTGATGGGATCACTCAAGCGGCTATTTTGGATATTTATCGTGAGTTATATCATCGCTTTGATGTATTGAAACAAGATAAATGGGTGAGGTTATTGCCACATCGAAGTTTGAACCAACTTAATCAAACTAAAAATGGATTTGAGGCGGCAGCATTTAATGCCCTCAGTCAACAAAACGAAGTTCATCAAGCCGATATTATTATTTTGGCCACGGGGTTTAGTGCGCCATATCCAACCTGTTTAGACACTATCTTGCCGATGTTGGAGCTAGATAAGCAGGGACGTTATCAACTGAGTGAGAACTTCGAACTTCAGTGGAAGGGAAGTGCTCGCAATAAGATCTTTGCGGTCAATGCAGGAATGCATACACATGGTATTTCTGAGCCGCAGTTGAGTTTAATGGCGTGGCGTAGTGCTAGGATCATCAATCAACTTTGCCAGAAAACTGTTTTTGATTTAGACACAGGACGAGGAATGATTGAGTGGGTCAGTGAAAGTCGTATCGCTGAGCTTGTAGAATAATCAACTTATTGAATATTTTCGAAAATGCCGCCTGCCATATCATTATAAATTCACATTGTTTTTTCATTTTATATAGTAATGAAGTGGCAAATGAGTATTATTATCAATTCCGATAATTGCAACTATATGAAGTAACAGAGAAAGATAAAATGAAAGCTCAAAAAAGGATATTTACATTAACGTCTATTGCAGCAGCAGTTGTGTCTGCAATGGCATTTGTACCAACAGCATCAGTGGCTGAAGAAATCAAATCTACACAAGACAAAATGGTTGTCGTTTCCAGCCGTGCGCCAAAAGCCATCAGTGAGATTCCAGGAACGGTTTGGTATGTTGATTCTGAAACCATTGAACGCGAGTATCGTGGTGGTAAAAGCCTAGGTGAAATATTAGCGATAGCCGTACCTTCATTGGATGTCGCGACAGAAGGACGTACAAACTACGGTCAAAATTTACGTGGTCGTGCGATGTTGGTAATGATTGATGGGGTGACCTTACAATCTTCACGTCAAATTAGTCGCAACCTTGATGCCATTGACCCATTTAATATTGATCGCATTGAAGTATTATCGGGTTCGACCTCAATCTATGGAGCTGGAGCTACGGGTGGTGTTATTAACATCATCACCAAAAAGTCACAGAGTGAAGAATTAGAGTTTGAAAGCTACGTTAGTGGTCGTTCTGGTTTTAACACGAGTGATGATTTTGATTATAAAATGGCACAGTCGATTTCAGGTGGCAATGACCGTCTTCAAGCGCGAGCTTCAGTCGTATACGGAGAGACACAAGGTTTCTACGATGCTGATGGCACGATTGTTACGCCAGATATTTCGCAAGGCTCGCTTCAGTTCAATACGCTTGTTGATACGTTGTTAACCATGGGGATACAGATCTCAGAAACTAAACAACTTAACCTACTTGCTCAATATTATGATAATCAGCAAGACTCACCTTATGGTTTATACATTAAAAGTAAAAATGATATTGAAGTGCGTGACGGTTTTGAATCTGATCGCCAACAAGGTACTGAACGCATTATGCTTGGTGTTGCGTATAGCAACACAGCATTCTTCAGTCATCAACTGTTGGCTGAATTTTCGTATCGCAAAGAAGATCTCACTTTTACACCGTATTATCAAAGTGCATCGCAACAAACGACGGATGTAATCTCACTCAAAGCAGCGCTATCGAAAAACTTTGAGCGTTTCCAATTGGTTTATGGTGTGGATGCTTATGTCGATCAATTTACGTCAAATCAAGCATTGTTTGACCCCGCAGTGGCAAATGCCAGTGGTCAATTGATCAACCGTACTTATGCGACAGTAGGGCGCTATGCTAATACGGATGTGACCTCTATCGCTGCATTTGTGCAGGGGGATTATGCTTTAACGGATGATTGGTCATTGCAAGGTGGTTACCGTTACCAATACATGAACAATGAGATTGGTGATTTTGTTGGTGCTAAACAGCAAAAAGCGATTGCAGCCGGAAATGGCACTTCAGCTGATGCGGTACCAGGTGGCGAAACGGATTACACCATTGGGCTCTTCAATCTAGGGACACTCTATAAGCTTAACCATGAATCACAGCTATGGGCAAACTTCTCGCAAGGTTTTGATTTAGCCGATCCTGCTAAATGGTATGGCCAAGGTGATTACAGTAACACCCCTGATGCTGACGGTCACTATACATTGAACAAGAGCATTAACGTCAACGATTCTAAACTGTCTGGTATAAAAACTAACAGCTTTGAAGTAGGTTACCGACTAGACAAAGAGGCGCTTTCGCTACAAACCGCTGCGTATTACTCAGAATCTGATAAATCAATAACCTACGATAAAAACTCACTACTGATTAAGGAAATCGAAGATAAAAACCGTGTATATGGTTTGGAAGCGATGCTTTCTTATTGGTTAACAGACGCTGTTCAAGTGGGGGGGTACGGTCATTACGTGAAATCAGAAAAGAAAATTGATAATGAGTGGAAAGACATCTCTATTGGTTCTGCAAGTACTTCGAAAGCCGGTTCGTGGATTGGTTGGTATGAGTCAGATTTCGCTCTTAAACTGCAAAGTCAAACCATGTTCGATTAC
This sequence comes from Vibrio sp. 1180_3, assembly GCF_029478545.1. Classification (NCBI taxonomy): domain Bacteria; kingdom Pseudomonadati; phylum Pseudomonadota; class Gammaproteobacteria; order Vibrionales; family Vibrionaceae; genus Vibrio; species Vibrio sp. 1180_3. Next base: position 87,670 of record NZ_SJFM01000017.1, on the reverse strand, counting down.
ACGGATGCAGACGATAATACCTTGAATGGTTACACCACATTTGATTTTGTCGGAAGTTACCAATTACCTGTGGGTAGTTTAGGTTTCGGCATTTCAAATTTATTGAATAAAGAATACACCACGATTTGGGGTCAGCGTGCACAAAATGTGTACTCGTCTCATTACGCGGCAGAGGCTTATGACTATAAAGGTCGTGGCCGTACCTTCACCTTGAATTATCAAGTGAAGTATTGATAATTCACTCCTTTAACTATATGTAATAAAAAAGGTGCGGTTCTCGCACCTTTTTATTGCTTAACGTCCTCTACCGTCGATCATCACTATTAAGGTTTTAGTGAGGATACTTAAATCCATACTCAGCCATCCACCTAATGAATTCATGGATAACGCATAACTATGGTCAAAACCGACTTTGCGTCGAACGTCATCGATGCAGGTATCGTAACCTTGATTAACTTGGGCAAGGCCAGTAATTCCAGGTAATACTCCATAAGTTCGATCTGCAAAATAGGGAATGGCTTGCTCGAGTTTTTGATAGAAACCGGGTCTTTCTGGGCGTGGTCCGATCAAAGACATTTCGCCTTTTAATACATTAAATAGTTGTGGAATTTCATCCAAACGAGTTTTTCTCAAAAAACGACCAACAGGTGTAATACGAGGATCATTTTCGGTTGCCCACACAGCGCCAGAGCGGGTTTCAGCATCTTCATACATGGTACGAAATTTGATGATTTCAAAGAACGCCATTTTTTCAGGGGTTGATTTACCCACTCGCAATTGGCGATATAAAACAGGTCCTGATGATGTGGTTTTAATCGCTAATGCAATAAACGGTAAAATGGGTAGTAGTAATAGCAGACCAAGTGCAGCACCGATAAAATCAAAGATGCGCTTGGTTGCATAAACGGATAAGCGAGTAAGTTTGCGAGTTTTCATCATCATCTCCTTAACGATTGACTCGAGCCCAACGGCCATTTTCCAACCCAAGTAGGTAGCGTAGCCCACCGATAAAATTGGCATAATGGCCCGCAACGATATATGTCACTAATTGGCAAATTTTGTAGCTAAATAGTCGTGGGAATAGCACGCCTAATGCCCCTAGGCTATAGGCAAATATTTGTAGTAATAACAGAATCATGAATAAAAAATTATGCATGAGTACAAGTGAGCAACTGAAGCAAATCAGCATCAAGTATGGGGTTGCTAAACGCAATCCTTTCCCTGAAAAGAAGGCAAAAGCAACACCTTTATATCGTGGGCTAAACAATTCAAATAAGTGAATCATTTGTTGCATGTTACCGGCAGAAATACGTAAACGTCGTTTGAAATCACTCTCTTGTTGGGTTGGCTCAAGTTCGAGGGCCACCATATTGGGTTCGTAATGCGCGAGATATCCTTTACGAATGATTTCCATAGGCAGTACAAAATCATCATTGATCGTATTTTCAGATAAAGGTTCGAATAAAGCGGTTCGAAAGAGATAAAGCGCACCATGAGCCCCAAGGGTGGATCCTAGTGAAGCTTCATTCAGTTTGACTTGTCCTTGATAACGCCAGTAATTTGTTTCACCTTGGTTGGTTTGATCAAGTAACTGATATTGAGCATTCACGACACCTACATCTGGATTCATAAAGTGCTGCTCAGCAATGAGCAAAGCATCCAATGAGATTAAAGCACTAACATCACTAAAAGCCGTGATCTCAGATTGAACATACGTCATTTCATCATTCAGTAACGCCACTTTTCCGCGGTTAAGCGTATAGCTGTGGACCTCAAAATAGGTATCACTACAAATAGCTTCTTGTATGGTTTGTTCTGCTATTTCTACAGTATCATCTGTACAACCATCACAGGCAATAATGACGGTCAGCTGGCTTTTGGGATAGTCAAGAGCTGCGAGATTGCGAATTTTTTCAGCAATCCAGCGAGATTCATTAAAGGCAGGGACCACAACGGTCACACTTGGGCGTAAAGAGTCATTTTGCGCTTGACGGTAACCTCTTAGTGTTTTGGGGACGGTTTTGATTGGATGGCTTTTGGAGTACCACTTGAGAAACAAGGGATATCCAACATGATGATAAATAATCAAACCGCCACAGGTTATACATACAACAATTAAGATAAGTTCCATCATGCTAACGCCTCCGTAGCTAAAGATTCATACGAATTCACCATTTGCCGAATATCGCTGTGAGCGAGCACAAACGTTCTTGGGTTAAAGCATATGGGGTAGTCTAAAGCTTGCTTCAAGCCTATGGCGAGATCCAATACTCGATTTGGTTTGACAATAAATCCAGACAATGGGCAAAGCGTTTCGCGTGATGCGCCGACATTGGTCAGCACGGCGGATGTTCCGCATGCCTGAGCCTCTAATGGTGAAAGAGGAAAACCTTCGCAGCGTGACGGCATACAAAATAGGTCGATGGCTTGATAAAAAATAGGCATGTCTTCAACTAAACCAAGAAAATGAACGCGAGAGGTGACAGCGCAACGTTTAGCTAGAGCTTGCAATTTATCCCTTTGTGAACCTTGCCCCGCAATGACTAAGTGAACAGAATCCGGCAGTAGTGCTAATGCTTTTATTGCTAAATCATGGCCTTTCACTGTTTCTAGGCGACCAGCACAACCAATAAAGGTGGTGTCTGCATCTAAGCCAAGTTGTTTGCGTGCTTGTTTTTTTGAACCTAAGTTAAATTTTTCGCAGTCGATACCATTTTTAACGGTAATGGTGTTTGCATAATGAAAGCGTTGTCTTAATGTGTCAGCAACATAACTTGCGTCCCCAACAAGAATTGGTTTGACAGCCTTCAATACCCATTTTTGTAAGTTGAAATGTTTTTTATTCTCTAAATGCCAAACATCATGTTCGGTATGAATTCGAACCTGAACTTTTGCTATTTTGGCTGCAATACCCGCATAAATTAATGGACCAATATGATGAGTATGCACCACATCAACTCTAAGAAAGCGAAACAGATTAACTAGGACTGGAATCATAGCTAGGTGTACACCGTTTTTTTTATCCAGAAATAATAACCGGTCGCTAAAGGCTTCAAGCTTCGGCCAGTTCTTAATCGCTGCTTCTTTATTTCCTTCTAAACTGAGGATGAGAGTATTGGTCTGTGGGTTTGCAAAATTCAATAAATCGAGCGTTAAGCTTTCAAGCCCACCAGGAGCAAGATGCTGAACTACATGTATAACATTACGACGGTAAGGTTGCTGGTTGTTCATCATGTCATCCTTTAACGACTAGGTTTAAAGTAAATAAGGCATGAAGCATGCCAATAAAAATGGCATTGTTTTTCAATGCATTAGGTGGTTTTTTTTGTTGAGGCTAACGTTCAATTCCAATCTGAGAATCGAATTGAACGTTAGATTTGCAAAATCAAAGAGAGACTTTCGGTATAACGGTAAGAACGGGAGATTTGGTGAGGTTTTCCAATTCATCACGACGACGAATGCTGGTATCAAACAATTCACTTACTGTGGCAAGCCCACAGCCTAATGCAATCCCAGCAATAAAGCCTGCTATCACAAACAAAATGCTAGGCAGATTGGATGGTGTGCTTGGTGTATAAGGTAAATCGATGATTTTCACCCGTTTGTTTTGTTCAAACACACCAAGAGAACCGGTTAGTTGCGCCATTTCATAGCGCTGTAGTAACTCATCGTACAACTGACGCTTAATCTGTACATCGCGTTTTAAACGGTATAATTCTTTGGCATTGTCACCAAAGTTATTAGCTTTGTTCTCTAATTCGAAAATGATTTGGCGTAAGCTTTTTGTTTCCTCATTTAACGCTTCATAACGGCTACGTGCATTTTGTAGGCCTTGCAGTTGAGTGACGAGTAATGGCTGAACTTCATTTAAATCAGACAATGTATTACTACTGGCTATATCCCATAGCTGGTCACTATTCAAGTTAGGGTGCCCTTGTCCGAGTATGGTCGTTCTTTCTAACTCTAAACGCGATAATTCGCGTTTTTTAGCTTGCACCAAACTATGAGAGTCGGTGTATTTTGATTGAAGCAATGCTAAATCACTGCGTATTTGAATTATTTTATCTTCAATTTTACCGATCACCGGATTGGTTTTTGAAAGCTGTTCATCCAAGCTACCTAGTCCTTTTTTAACGCCGGATAACTCAGCCTCCTTTTCTGACAATGATTGTTTTAAAGCCGCAAGCCGATTTAAACTTTGCGTTTGCATTTCCGGTGAAACGGATGAATTTTGGTTGTTATAAATAGCGAGCGCATTTTCTGCAACATCCAACTCAGCCCTACGTTTTTCAATATGCATGGTTAAAAAATCGCTTGAGTCTCGAATTGATGAGCGTTCAGGTGCAAGTAATTGGTCAATAAAATGTTCGCTCACGGCTTGCAACGTCTCTTTCATGCCTTTAGGGGATGAACCTTGTAACTCAATTTTAATAAAATCTTTGCCAAGCATGCTGATTGAAAGGTTGTTGGATAATTTGTTGATGGCTCTTTCTATCTCGCTACCCGACATCGTGTCATTGACCAATTCAAGCTCCTGAGCAACTGAAAATAGAACATGGCGACTCTTCAAGAGAGTGCTGAGTGCGCTCATGCGATCATTGAGCATGGTTGATACTGCGATATCTTCCAAAAAAGGATTCATTTTGGCGGTTTCTTGGATCAACATACTAGTATGTGATTGGTATTTTAGCGGAGTGAGGTAGGAGACGAGTAAGCCAACTACAGGTAAAATAAGCATTGGCAGTGCAATTAAATAGCGTCTGCGCCATGCCCCGCAAAGAATCACCAATAGACGTAATTTTAGTTGATTCATAATAGCTCCAACATCCAATTGACGAATTGACTGCGGCTATCCCAACTCTCTTGAGTCACGATATCTCGGGGAAGTTTTGGTTGCTGGCAAGCAAGATGCAGCATACTGATCATTTCTTCACTATTTTGAGCAATATTTACGTGCTTACGGTATGGCTTCAATGCCGGAAAATCAGTTGTGACAATCGCACTGCCTGCAGCTAAGTACTCCATTAACTTTAACGGACTACAGGCTTGGATCTGCTGGTTTGCTTTGAAGGGCAGTAAGCTTACATTCCAGTGTTGGCTGTAACTAGGCAGTAAATAATGCGCTTTAGGGCCAAGGTAATGCACGTTAGGTAACTTAGGTAATTGGCACGACGATAATTCTATAGGACCGATGAACACAAATTCCCAGTTGGGTAAGTTGCACGCAATGTGATGAATTAAATCGTAATCAAGCCATTGAGATAAGCTGCCATAAAAACCTGCGATAGGCTTGCCATTGTTCGGTAGGTCGCTAGCACGTGGTGACGGAGTTGAAAAAAGCTGAGTATCAACGCCATGAGGAAGAAGTTGTGTTTTACACGCTGGAAATTTAGCTTTGATATTTTCACTGGCGGCGAAAATTAAATTCGCTTTTTCAGCAAGGCATCGTTCATGCATTGTAACCACACGATGATCAACCCCCGCTAAGGCAGAAAAGTCATCCCCACAATAATACACCACCGCCGATTCATTCAAATGCCCGCAAAGATCGGCAGCGGTTGGTAACGAGCTCCATAAAATCGGCGAGCTAAGCGACATTTTTTCTAGGATAGGATGCAGTTGGTGTAGCATGACATCCCTTGCAATACGGCGTGCTATCGCACTTTTTGGCGCTGGTATTGTGCGTAAATTAACGACTTTGATTGAATTTAACTCAGTTTGTTTAGCTGAGTGGTTATAGCCAGTTTTAGCTTTACCTAGTATTTTTTGCACAGCGCGCGTTGAATCCCGCCATGTAAGCGCTGGTTGACGTAAGCCAATCGAGTTAACCCATACCACTTGACGATCTTGTGCCAAACGACCAACCAAGTGTTGAGTACTTGAGGGTAGGCCACCCCAATCTTCACCAAATACAATTAGATCACGCATACGATGTCTCCTTACTTGAGGGGTTTTATCACTTGCGCAGGATTTCCTGCGGCAATAACAAAAGGCGGAATACTTTTTGTTACAACACTGCCAGCGGCGATGACACTGCCTTGACCTATGGTGACACCACTTTTTACGGTGACATTGGTACCCAACCAGACATCCTTTTCTAAAATAATGTCACCGACTTGGTTGAGATCATCGGCTTCACCTAAAGCGCGACGTTTCGCATCCAGTGGATGGCCAGAATAACCACATAGAAATCCTTTACCGGCTATTCGAACGTTGTCGCTAATTACAACTTTATTACCCACCGCAATTGTGGTTTGCCAACCGATATCAACATTATTCCCAACCAATAGTTGTGGGTTTTGTGAAGCAGTGCGCCCGCTAAATGTAGTCTGCCCAGAGATACGACAGTCGTCGCCGAGTTGAATGTGTAAAGGACCACTAATAAAAGGGAGCCCGCCATACAAATACAAGCGTTGCCCACTTTGAGATGTTCTACCTCTAAATGCTGGGGTATAAAACAATAAGCGAGACAAATTGCTAATAAATGTGCGGATCAGCGTTAGAAAGAAGTACAACGCTTTATTCCATATTTGCGGGAATGGGATTTCAAACGAGCGCATCTTTTTCAATAAAAAGAAAATAGAACGCAATGAAGTATTTGGGTGATATTGCAACCAAATTTTGAATTGATGAACTCTAGATGCCAGCATAAACAATGTCCTATTTTGAAAAATAACGAAGTCTTTTTCTTTTAATAGTTCATGTTATGTGCCATAAAATAATGTATTAAAAATCAAATGGATAGTTATCAATTGAAATAATCAACTGATTAATTCTCATTTTGACAATCGTTTTGAGCGATATAGGAAACAGCAACTGTGAGTGCGGCCAAAATGTAAATGGGCCAGTTAAAACCTTGGGTTAAAAAGGTTCCAGAGACAATGGTCCCCATTAAACCAGCATAGACGGCGTTGGCGGCCGCGATGAGGTTTGGTGCAACGACAGATTGATGATGGTCAAGGTGTTTTAGTGTTCTGCGGGCGGTTACAATAAGCGAAATGATAAATAGGATAAAAACCGCCAGTCCAAGAAAACCGGTTTCAGCCAGTACGCCAAACCAGGTGCTATGTACAGCATGATTCAAGCCATCCCAATGTGGGCTGTAAAAAAAATAGTTTGAGTAAAAATTGTTTAAACCAACGCCAGTCAAAGGTCTATCTAATGCCATTTTAAACGCAGCTTCCCATGCATATAAACGGCCCATTGCCGAAGCATCAATTCCAGCCTCAGCAGCGCCGCCGGAAGCTCGATCTGAAATACCTGCCGCATAGTACATCACCAAAGCGCCAACAGCGCCGATACTAAGCAAAAGCACTTTGGATCGAATTAATTTAAAGGCATAAATACCAATCACTGCTAAAGCGCCGAGTAATCCTCCGCGGCTTTGGGTTGCAATCACTGCTGCTATTAATAAAACGGTGGCAACAAGACCAATAAAACGAACGAAACCATGAATACCTTGAGTCGTTGTTAAACTAATGGAAAAAGCCAATGGAAACATCAGCACTAGTGCTAGATCATTAGGATCTCCCAGCATAGAGCCTAATTCACGGCCAATGGTGACACGAGTTCCTTCCACTAGCCCTATTTGATTAATAGAATTGCTGATCGCCACCATGGCAATCAACATGCCAGATAACGTAATTAACAGTGAAATTCGTCCTAGGTTCTGTGAAGTGTTCACCAGCCAAACGATGGCAAGTGTCATAACAATGATCTTCCAATAAATACTTTTAAAATTCGCCAGAGCTTCTCCACGATTCGAGGCAAATGCAATACCGATGATAACCAATACCCAGAATATCGTTAAGAAAGTTAATGAGTGGTGCCAATAGACTTTTAAGTCTCGGCTTATTAAGGTGTGCCAAAGTAGGGCTGATAACGCGCCAAGTGAAAGAAGGAGTGGGATTTTTAGTGCAAATAAAATGGGAAATGCTTCATGCAAGCGAAAGAAAGAAAACACCACAAATAAGGTTACTAACCAGAAAGTCTGGTTAATTACGAACAAAATAGCAAACGGCAGTAAGGAAATGGCAATAGGAACTGCTGGGTTAGGAATATATAACCAAAGTAGGGCGATCCCTAAGCAAAGCGAGCTAACCATAATAATTGTTGAAATACGGCTGACTTTATTTATCTCCATACTGGCTTCCTTACTATCGGCTGCTGAGTTTGAATGAAGGATGAAACCAAGCACTAGGCAAAATGACAAGACGTGTTATCAGTGCCATTAGCAATATCATAATTGGTGCGAGAATAGACCCCACGATTAACATCCAGAGAAATTCAGCATGCCATGCGATGATCAAGCAAAAACCAACGCAGAGCATCAATGCGATAGAGCTTTTGTAAGCATAGGGGATAGGCTGTAATTGATGGCTGAAATAGATAACCAATAAGCAACGAAAGCCTTGAGCAATGATCAGAGCAATCAGTATTCCGCTAATCCCAATAGTAGCCCAAAACCCACACAGGGTTAAACCGGCAGTGGTAGCGGTAAGGTTAATTGCGAATAACCAATGTGTTTTTTTATGATGAAGTAAACCCAGATTAAACAGCTCACTTTGCTCTTTAAAAAATGCAACGGCTAAGGTACCAATCAACATTTTGGCTGCATCGGCATATTCTAATGGTAAGGAAAAAAGGATAATGACTTGCCCAGCAAATGCGATAGTGACTGTGAGTAACGCAATATAAACCATGCCATATTGTGTGTATTTTACCGCTTGTTGTGGGCCTTTTTGCTCCAAGGTAGTGAAGCGTTTGGGCATCCACCACATACCAAAAGGTTGAACTAGTATACACATTGCTAAGGAAAGTTTGATGGCAATAGCGTAATGAGCCAACTGCTCTAGTGAGCTTGAAAAGGCGATGATCCAACGCTCTGAGCCACTCAATCCAAAAGCAATTAAGCCTGATAGAGCTAGAGGAAGTGCATAACCTAGATACACTTTAGGTCGTGCAGGCCACTGCCAATCAAAGTGATTGTAGTGTTGAAGCAATAATAACTGAACAACGCTTGCTACAGCGCCTACCGTTAGGATACCTATAACCGTCGGAAATAGATGTAATACCGCCATAATGCCACATACTTGCATACCCGTTGTTGTAATACTGATTTTAAAAAACAACATTGGTTTGTCGATCATCCTTAACCAAGCGGTACTGATCGCAATGGCGCCTTCTAATCCAACAACCAATAAAATCAAGCTTTGCTCTTGTACTGTAAAAGGTAAACTCACGGAAGTGGAGAAACGAATGAATTGAAAAACTAGCCAAAAGCCTATAGCAATCAATGTGCCCAATATCAATGCAAAGGTGAACAACTCGCTTGCTTTTATCCATCGTTGATGCTGTGTTTTTTTTACTCCGGCAAATCGGTATAGACATTCATGTAAGGCTAAACCTGCCATAATGCCGAAACATGCGCTGATGGTAGCCAGAAGCTCGAGCTTTCCGACTTGGTCAACCGTTAAGTAGTAGGTAATTAAAGGCAGCATGAATAAAGAGACACCCTTACTGAGAAATAGACTTAAGGCATAAATACCCATGTTTTTCATTGGTTGCGACAGAATCACAATGAACTCCTTAGCGACATAGGAGCCGTAGAAGGTAGTCTCTTGTTATGATGATTAATAGCATAACCAATAGCCCAATATGTACTTTCAGCATGATATTGGTGTGCAAATTGCGCAGCTTTAGTACCAATTCTTGCGACGACTAATCGTTCAGCGCTGGCATATAAAATTGCTTCGCTTAGACTGTTGCTATTATTAGGTTGATACTTAATACAATTCAGATCATGAGTTAAAACGTTATCCCAATACGCCCCATCTTGTGGGATGAGGACACACATACCCGCTGCTAATGCTTCTAATATCGACAAGCCAAACGGCTCATGGTGGCTAGTTGATACGAATATATTGCTTTGTCGACGTATATCATCCAGATTTTTCGGGTCTTCGTACCACTGAGCTAGAGCTAGTTTTTGTGGTGCGATACTGCAAGGGAGCGAGATATCTTGCGGGCGAATAAAGCAGATATTTGCGCGACAAGATTGAATCTCGTTTATCTCGGAGAGTGACTCAGACAATAGGTCTAACCCTTTCCATTTGAGTAGTGAAGCACACCAAAACACCACTGGAGTTTCATATTGGCAAGGCGATGGCCATTTATCTTGAGTGATACCATTAACAAAAGGAGTAAACTGGCGGCTTTGACAGACAAATTGTGCAATTAAACTAGCATCAAGATAAGTGTATTGAGTTTGGTAATAACGGCAAAGGGCATTGATTAAACTGCGTTGAGTGGACGGTAGATAAAAGACAGAGTTTGCTTGAGTTAAGCAATAACCAATTGATCGTGAGCAAGCGACAGGGCCGTGGATAAACTGCAATAGTTTAAAGCGAAAGATTGGTCTTAGAAGATAAAGAGGCATATCAATACCCGGACCAGATGCTCCAATTGCTATTGAAACCCGACTAAGCTTCAATAAAAGGAACAACAGATAAAGACTATAAATGCATTGCTTAAACCAAAATGCAAACCCAGAAGTCGCTTTGGCAATAAAACGAAATGAAGGTAATGAAATAAAATCGACCGTTTGCTTGTCGCTAAATCCAACGTCTTGCCATGACTCTAAACTGGATGTGATCACGGTAAAGCGCGTGGTGGTGTGGTCACATAAAGATAACGCTTCTCTGGTCGCGATTTTTGACCCGCCTTTAAAGGCGATGGGGTCAAAAATAATACAATGAGTTGGGTGAGAGTTCATCATCCCCTCCTAAGCAAAGTGCTTTGTTATGTAAGTTTTCACTGGGCGAAATGCCGCTAACCAAGAAAACTCTGGTAAGTTTTGCGCTTCTAATAACTGTTCGTACACAAACTCAATCGCTCGCGCATTATGTTGGATTGTATGGCGGGCAAGTACATTCTGTTTTGCGCGTACACCAAGCGCCCGTGCAGGGTAAGGATGCTTCATCACGGCTCGCATTGCTTCGACTAAAGGTTTGATCGAGGAGTTTTCATAAAGAAGCCCAGTTTGCTTATGGCGAATAATTTCAGGTATGCCGCCCACTCTGGGGGCAACAATCGGTAGTTCGGCAAGTGCAGCTTCAATAATCACCAAGCCAAACGCCTCATTTCGAGCCCCGCTGACAAACGCATTTGATGCATGAAGCCAACCCTGAACGTTAGTTTGCTCACCCACGAAATGGACATGATTATTGATATGCAGCTCATCCGCATTGAGTTCTAAAGAATGCCGTTGAGGTCCTTCGCCAATCACCAATAAATGAGTATTGGGATATTCTAATGCCAGATGGCGGATCGCCGACAATATACGATCAATCCCTTTACGATGTATTAAAGAACCAACGGTAATGAACACGTAAGCATCATCAGCAATCCCCAATTTTTCATTTAAATCAACCGCAGAAAAATGTTTAAGCCGATCAACATCAATACCATTATGAATGACGGAGAGGCGATCACGTTTATATCCATCACGACGTAAATGCTCAGTAATCGCTTTGCTGACGGCAATAATATGTGGCGAAAAATGCAGCCCGAGCGTTAGGCGATCGCGCATTGGATAGTCAGAATGTAGTTGTGTCACCATCGGTGTTTTGGTGATTCTAGCTGCAAGGCTCATCCACTGGCAGGGAGCGCCGCTGTTGACATGGATGATATCGATTTGCGCCCGTTTTATATAATCGATGCCTTGTTTTACTAAGCGATACCAACCTAGCACGCTGAATCGAGGGGCTTTCCAGCCTAGAAGTAAAGTAAATGGAGAATACTCACTGTGCACTGCATCGTTTTGCATTCTATGATGCAGGGCTTCGCAATTGGTCCAGACATAAGGAGTGTATTGAGCTCGGTTTAGGTGCGTAACTAAATCAAGCAAACATTGTTCACTACCGCGAATCCAATTATCACCGTAATGGACAAACAACACGCGTTTACGGTTTTTCATGATAATATCTCCTTTTGCTTTCGTTAAGGAAAGGATTGCAAATGGAGTGCCAATGATAAAATTGTGCTATTTAACTGTTTTTAAAAGTATTATTTTATTGAGGTAATGTCAGGATAGCTAGGGGATGGCATTTTCTTAAAATGAGAGTCAGTTTAAGTAAAATAAAAGCCAAGGATTGTTGGAATCATTACATCACTAGAATAGTGCTCTTGAATAGTTTGTTTGGCGTGTTGGCTCAAGGACTCTTTTTGTTGTGAGCTCATTGTCGACCAACGCTCGATAATATCAGAAAGCTGAGAATAGTGATCAACGATAAATCCATTGTTTCCATGGATAACTAATTTGGGGAGGTCACCAACATCAACGGTCGCGATGGGAATACCACGCGCCATAGCTTCTAATGCCGCCATAGGCAGTCCCTCATAGCGTGAGCAAATCACCAGCAAACCAACTTTTGGCCAAACAATATTCATCTCAATTTGATGACCATGTAATTTAAGATTGTGTGATTTTTTTGCCTTGAGTGTTTTTTCCATTGGTCCAGAGCCGTAACAATGAAATGAAAGGTTAGGGCTAGCTTGTGCTAGGCGAAGAAAATGATCGGGCGCCTTTTCATGACTTAAGCGCCCAATAAAGGCAATTTGTTTTCCTAGTGAAAGATGAAGATCACCCACATTAAGAAAATTATTCAATACTAACGCCGGATATGGGATTTTTCGAGCCACTTTTTCACTGACGGCAAAGCGGTGTTTAGATAGAAAACTCGTGTAGCGATCAAGTGTATCGTAAAACCAAACGCGCCCTTTTGGCGTTTCACCGGCATGAAAGGTGCTAATTTGTCTCACGTTACAACCCGGTACACATACCAATAATTTGCTGAAAATACTGGCTTTATAACCATGAGAGTGAATTACGCTGGGCTTTTCATCTTTTACCGCTTGTATCAGAGCATAGAACGGATTGTTTGTTGAGTAACGATCGGAAAGATAAAAGAAAGGGATCTGATATTTCGCCAGTTGTAGAGCAAGTTGGTTACTTTGCTCATACCTCTGGATAAATATAACTTCCACATTTACGTCATGAGACAGAAGACCACGAGCCAATTCAAGCACGTAGGTTTCAATCCCACCAAACACTAAGCTATCGAGCAGCAACCAAACCTTATTGGCTATGAGTTTGTTCATCTTCCATTTCCCATGCCTGTTTTTTCCGGTAAACAGTCGAAGGGCTCAGCTCTAGTAACACTGCGGCATTAAGCACATTACCATCACAAAAATCGATCGCTTGCTGTATGGTTTCTCGTTCTATTTGCCACATGGGGCGAATCACCATTTGATGAGGAGAAGATAGGTTTTCCGATAAAGGAATTGCTTCGTGATGACCAACCGCGCTCACTTCCGACAGAGGTGTGGCTGACATTGTTGAAGAAGCTGTATCACTAACCAATTCGATTTTGACAGTTCGTTGTTGATGCATTTGAGCTGGTAGGTGCGCAACGGAAACTTTACTCTCATCATTTAGCACCACGATATTACGGATAATATTTTGTAGCTGACGTACATTGCCAGGCCACGTATAACGTTTGAATACCGCCTCCACATCACGGCTGATACCTGTGAATTTCTTCTTATCTTGTTTGGCATATTGCAGTAAAAAATGATTTGCTAGCGTTACAATATCATTTCCACGTTCACGCAATGGTGGCATTTCAATCGGTACCACATGAACACGATAATAAAGGTCTTCGCGGAAACGCCCTTCTTCAACTTCTTTTAGAGGGTCTCGGTTTGTGGCACAAATGATTCGCAAATCAACTTTGTGTTCCTTGGAAGAACCTAAAGGAGTAAAGGTTCCTGTCTGCAAAAACCGCAATAGCTTCTTTTGCATCTCCAATTCCATTTCACACAATTCATCGAGAAATAGTGTTCCGCCATCAGCCAATGATGCTGCCCCTTTACGGTCTGTTGTTGCGCCAGTGAATGCGCCTTTAACATGACCAAAAATCTCACTTTCCATTAAATCACGTGGAATCGCACCACAGTTAATGGCGATGAAGGGTTTATCTCTGCGTTGGCTTTCTTTGTGAATGGCTTCAGCACACACCTCTTTACCCGTCCCACTCTCACCATTGATAAAGACACTCGCAGTTGTTGGAGCGACGGAATCAATAATTTTGTATACTGCTTGCATTGGCAGGCAAGCACCAATAAAACCATGGAAACGAGTTCTATCGAATTTATTGTTAATATCTTCAACTAGATGCTCTAGCTTGGCTCGCTTTAGATGTAGATTAACCGAAGTTTTGAGTCGATCTGCTTTGATCGGTTTTTCCAGAAAGTCTTCTGCGCCTTTATTCATTAAGGTGACTGCGATATCGACAGAACCATGCGCGGTGGCCACAATAACGGCGGTTGGTATTTGATTGTCAGAAATCCAATCCAGTACCTGCTCTCCAGACATGTCGGGTAGCTTTAAGTCTAAAATGACTAATTGTGGTACGTTACGTTCGATAAATGCGATGGCTTCTAGCCCCGTTTCTACATGAAACAGGTCATAGGGCTCATCTTTGACATACTGTTTATAAAGTACGGCAAGGGAGGTGGAATCTTCAACGAGTAATACTTTGGGTCTCATTTTCACGTCCTTGTTCTATAGCTTGATATTCACCTGTATCCATATTTTCTAGCATAAGGTTAAGATTGTGTGAAATGCTGTTCGCCAATTATTTGAAGTTGAGGCATTTCAGAATCCGAGAGCTTTACGTTGAATTAGCGCGCGTATAGAACCATGCGCTAGCTTTTCTAATTCAGGAATAAGGCTAAATGCAATATCAGCCTCTCCTATGAGGCAATGTTTTTCTATCTTGCGAGCTAATTCAGACAGGCGGCGATTACCCAGAGCAAGAGAAGTACTACCCAAAGTATGTGATTCAAACTCTAGCGCTGGTAGGTTTTGTTCTATCGTTGCGAGTTGAATTTTAGAGAGACGTAATTCGCACTCTTTGAGGTAATGCTCAATAAGAAAAGGGATGACTTCTACACCAGTATCTTTAATCATCTGTTGTAAAATAGACTCATCAACCCATTGTTCCATCTCATATTTTGTCATTAACTTCTCACCTAGCACTATTCCAAACTTATTATTTATCATAGCCTTTGTTTCCTTTATCGTGGCTTATAAGTCAGCTTTTTCTGTAAGCTGAGAGAAGGCGCAAGTTTTACGCCAAGGATTAAAAGCGTGTTGTTAAGCAGAAACAGAAAGGAAACTATTTTTTAGTAACCAGTGATTGATTCGTTCGCGCCAAGATTGAGGAATAAAAGGAATGCGGTCTAATTCTCTGACCAACTCTTGACTCAACGGCGGTTGGTTTTTTATATTGAGAACCGAGCCCAAAAAGTCGATTTTCTCCGACTGTAATAAATTCATTGCGGTACTGATTTGGCCGGAAGTAGTGGCACCGCCCATTACCACTAGAATGGTTTTATCACACGCACTGGCAACGCTTTGGGCGGGAATATTCCCTTTATTAACCTGCAGTAATGGTGAGGTATCAACAATGACGCGGTCAAATTTGCTCATCCAACCGGCTACCGCCTTTGCCATGGTATTTGGATCTTTATAGGCCAGTTGGGTTGCACGTTCATTGGGAATGGCAAGCCCAGTAAATAACTGATGGGTCTCTTTATTTTCTATCCAATACTCTTGTTGTTGATTACTATTAATGGTCAATTCCAAGTTGCGAAAGGCGGGGTTAAATAGGTTTAAATCCACTAATAATGTTTGATGGCCTGCAAGTAAATAACGTTCGGCGAGTGCACTTGCTACCGAAGTTACACCCTCACCAGTTTGACAGGCGGTAATACACAGTGAGTGGCAGTCTGCTAACTCTGCCGCCATATAGATTTGCTCAATTTCAGCATGGGTTGCAGGAATACACATTATAAAGCTCCTATCAGTACGATGGTGGTAGTTAGACGCAAAATATCCTCTAAACCGACACGTGCTTTTTCCATGAAACTCTCACTGCGATCAGGAATGTAAATGGTATCACCAGCACGCAGTACGGGAAGTTGATAGATATTCGCGGTTTTACTAAATTCGACTAAGTTGAATGAACGCGCCTGCCCTTGACAACATGACATATTAACCACAGTAATTTTCTCAAGATAAGCGGAGTCACTCGGACCACCAGCTTCAGCCAAAATATCGAGAATAGTCATTGTGTCGTTAAATACATATCGGCCGGGCTTATTCACAGAACCAAGTACACGTACCGTTGATTCTTTAGAGCGATCGAGCCAGTTACGGTTTTTCTCTGGAATATAAATGGTGTCACCGGGTTTAACTTTAGGCAGCAGATTTTCATCACCAGTTTCAAAATAAAGCGATAAATTCAACTTGCTGACCTGTGCATAGGTTTTATCGCGATGAGTAATGCGAATGTTATGGATATCTGCGTCTTTTGTCGGGCCATCAGCCGCAGAAAGAATATCTAGGAAGTGCATTTCCGTGGTGAAACGATAGCGCCCCGGGGCGTTGATTTGGCCGAATAGATAAATAGAAGCCTCCGAACTTTGGCGTACCCATTGTGATTTATTATCCGATGGATCTTGAGGAAGATCGTGAATTCGAATGATTGAGCCAGCACGAATCAAAGGCAATTCCGACGTCGGGGCTCCTTTTTGAATATAAGCATCAAGGTTAAAAACATGCAGACGATTATCCGCTGTTACTACTTCTATTCTGGTGGTATCTGCGCGTAATGTTGGGCCACCAACATGTGCGAGTAGATCCATTAAATCCATTTCGTCAGACCATTCAACACGCCCAGGTCGAATAACTTCACCAATTACACTGACAGCACGGTCTGGTGCTACTTTCAGCCATGATTTTTCATTCATGTCTGTTTTTTCGGGAACGAAAATAGCGTCACCGGATGCGATGCTAGGAGGATTTTCACCCGTTAGTCCTTCGGTGTATGCGGTTAGATCAAAGCGGATCACCTGTCCGTTAGCTTTAATGATGCGAATTTGACGAGATTCTGCAAAGCGCGTTGGCCCGCCGGCGTTAGCCAAAATATCCATGAAGGTTGCACCTTTCTTACCTTCAAAAGCACCAGGGCGAGCCACTTCGCCCATCACATAAACCATATTTGCACCAGATTTAATCTCCTCTTCTTGTTTAGGTACAAAAATAGTCGTTCCTGGTGAAAGGGTTGGTAGTAAGCCACTGTCTCCAGTATCAAGATATCGCTTAAGATTAAAAATCTGCGGATTGTTATTGGTGATAATTCGAATTTGTTCCACGCCAGCATAACGAGTAACACCACCAGATCGCATTAAAATATCAACCAAGTCTGAGCTGTTTTGATAAGTGAATGAGCCGGGGGCATTCACTTCACCAAAGACTTTAATTGCATTACGACTATCCGCACTGTCACCCGAATTAGCCAATTTTGCAGCATCAAATTCTTGCTCGATATTACCCACAAGTGGTGAGGCTGGAACAAATAAGGTATCAAGAGACTGAAGTTTCGGTAGGGTATTGTCGTTACCGGAATCTAAAAAGGCCTTGTAATTAAATTCGGATTTTTCACCACCACGTTTAAGCTGCATTTTATCGAGCTGTGCGCCGGATCTCAGACCGCCAGCAGCGTGAAGCGCCGTCTGAATATCAGCATTGCTGGGCAAAGTATACTCACCAGGGGAAGAAACATAACCTTGCACCGAGATTAATACCTGTTGCTCTGCAATGAATATTTTCGCATTAGATAAATCACGAAATACGGTACTTAATGCTTCGGTCACGCTTTTACTTAATTGTCCTTCATCGTAACCCACAACAAAAATAGGCCCAATTTCAGGTAGAGTGATACGACCACGTTTGTCCACTTGGAAACCACGATTTAACTCTTCTTCACCAGGAAGATTGACTTGAATAAGATCGCCGACTTGAACCATCGTTTCTTTCGCTAGTGACGGCTGAATGAATATGGCTAAAATGATTAGAATGAGAAGATTGAGCTTATTCATAAAGTCCCCCTAGTGACGGAGTCACTGAGTGCTCTTCGGTTGAGATGATTTCAATGCTAACGCGACGATTTGTTAATTGAACAGCTGGTGAGTCGCCTTGGTATAAGGGTAAACTATCGCCTAAAGATTGTGTTGAAACGCGTTTGGCTTCTAAACCAAAAATGGTTAAGTAGCGTTTTACTTGCTCTGCTCGGCCTTTGGCTAGTTTGTTGTTGTGTTCTTCACTTCCTGTTGAATCAGCATGGCCTGTCACCACAACGGAGAGCATTGGATACTCATTTAATAAGTGGGTAGCTTGCGCTAAATGGCCCATAAATTTGGGGTTGATTTCTATAGAATTAAAGGCGAATTGGTTATCGACATTGAGTAGATTAAACAACTTATCAACAATCGCTAATTGTTGGTTTAATTGATTTTGATCACTCGGTGGAGCACAACGAGTTTGCGAAGTGACATAATCTAACTGCTGTTCTAACCGATTCAGACGGTTGCGTTGAATCACTAAATCGTTGGCTGCATCAAGTAATAGCCCGCCCTCTAGTTCACGCGCAATACGGTTTTGTTTTTCTAAGGCTTGTACTACTGCGGCAGGAAAACACCATTTAGCCCCTTCACGAATTAGCGCGTCTAGATGCAACTTGGCAAGCTGCCAATCAAATCGCAAACCGTGTTCAGGGCCAAGTGGTTCGTCTGGCATCACGGGAGAAAACCCTGCGGAGGCGTAAGACTCCGCCAGACCGCCAGTCCCTTGTTGTGGATAGCTAGTACAACCTAAGGTTAAAGTTGTGGCTATCAACAAAGCTATGTATCGATAATATAAGCGCATGCCAACGTCTCCAGTTAGTGATTATTATTATGTTTAATATAGCTATAGTATTAATGAGAACGAGAGTTAACGGGAATAGCATGACCAATACGAAGTAAGTTCATAATCTCTAATGGCTGCCCACGTACGTTTTCAATTCGCATGTTGCGCTCGCGTTCCACAAGACGTTTGTAGAGATAAACTAACGCTCCAACACCTGATGAATCGAGAAACTGAACGTTGCTAAAATCAATTTCGATCTCTTGATATGTATCTTGGGAAATCACTTCATCGATATGAGATTGCACATGACGGCAGCCATCGGCATCTAAATTGCCTTCAATATGTAGAGTAAGTTGGATGTTATTTGTTTCAATTTTACGTAGTTCCATGACGGTATCTCCTCAGTAGTTGTAATCTAATAGAGCAGATAATGTGCCATAAATTATTTCCTTATAATTCAATGCAATATGGATGGCTTATTGATGATTCTCAAAATGAGAAATCATTTTTTTTCATTTTGATAGGGGGGAATAGAAACTAGAAATAGATCTCTGTCAGTATAATTTGTAATAAATAATCCTCTTTACCGCTAATGTCTATGAGACTTCTCGCACTATTTTCGTTTTGCTCTTTCTCTCCTATATGCTGACCGACATTATTTAGCCACTATTCATTAACCGGATCACATCGAGATGTTATTCCGTCTTTCTTGCCTATCCATCGCCATGTTCAGCGCTCAACATGCTATTGCTACTGATGGTTCTTTGGCTTTTATTCAGGTCACTGCTGCTAATAATTATCAGCATGGCATTAATATTGATGAGTATTGGAAAAGCGAAAAGCTTGATGGTATTCGCGCCATTTGGAATGGGCATAACTTACAGACTCGAAGTGGCAAGCGAATTTATGCACCGACATGGTTTACCGATCCTTTACCAAATTACGCGATAGAAGGTGAGTTATGGGCTGGCCGAGGGCATTTTTATCACGTGCAACAAACCGTATTAGACACCATACCGAATGATGAAGCTTGGATGAGGATTAATTTAATGTTGTTTGATATGCCAGAAGCGACAGGGGACTATCAAAAACGCTATTTCAATATTGTTGATTTAGTGTCAAAAACCAATAGCAAGCACGTCAAATATATTGAGCATACACCAATAGCATCAGAAGCCGAATTACTTGGATATTTGAATAACGTAAATGACGAAAAAGGTGAGGGAGTGATGCTGCGCAAAATCAATGCTCGTTATCAGGCCGGTCGCAGCAATGACATGCTTAAACTCAAAAAGCATCAAGACTCCGAAGCCATGGTCATTGGTTACAAATTAGGACAAGGAAAATACGAAGGACTAATGGGTTCAGTATTGGTAAAGTTAGACAACGGGGTTGAATTTTATATTGGCAGTGGCTTTTCTGATGAGGTCAGGAAAAATCCACCGAAGATAGGTTCCACAATCACGTTTCGCTTTAATGGGCTAACGGCAGAAGGAAAGCCTCGGTTTGCTCGTTATCTCAGAGAAAGGCCAACGATCTAATACTAAAAAGCCAGACATCAAGTCTGGCTTTAATCGTTTATTTGGAGGCGAAATCCAATTGGATATGGTCTTCTTGTTTATGCATCCAATGTAAACGAATACCAAGCATTAACGCGGCTGAAGACAAGCCGACAATAAACCCAATCCAAAAGCCGCTTGCACCCATCGGCTCAACAACCATGTCTGTCATTGCTAGCACATAACCTGTCGGCAAACCAATTATCCAGTAGGCGATAAAAGTTCTATTAAAGATAGCCGTCATATCTTTATAGCCACGCAATGCTCCGGCAGCGACAACTTGAATTGCATCAGTACATTGATAAATCGCCGCGAACAGTAGCAATTGCATAGCCATCGCAACCACCGCACTATTCTCTGTATAAAGTAGGGCAACTTGCTCACGGAAAATAACAGTTAATGTAGCAGTAATTACGGCGGTAGACAGCCCAACCAACAAACCCACACGTGAAGCAATGGTTGCTCCTTCAATATCTTTCTCTCCTAATTTATGTCCAACGCGAATACTCACTGCTGCACCAATACTCATTGGTAGCATAAAAATCAATGAGGAGAAATTGAGTGCAACTTGGTGGGCGGCCACCACTAATGACCCTAATGGTGCAACCAAAAGGGCAACAACAGCGAACAGTGTCACTTCAAAGAAAATTGCCGCTGCAACCGGGAAACCAAGTTGAAACAGTCGGATTTGTGCTTTCCATTGCGGCTTATGAAATTCTCCAAAAATATTAATGTGTGCGATTCGTTTGGAGGTCATAACATAAAGCAGTAGCATGAAAAACATTATCCAATAGACAATCGCAGTGGCAACTCCACAGCCGACACCGCCCATTTCTGGAATCCCAAACTTACCGTATACAAAAATCCAGTTCAAAGGGATATTAACCAACAAACCGATAAAGCCGATAACCATCGCAGGTTTGGTTAGCGACATTCCATCAGTAAAACTGCGTAATGTTTGAAATAAAAGATAAGAAGGAACCGCGAACATCACCGCATACATGTAACCATTGGTTTTTTCCGCCATTAACGGTTCAACGTCCATCAATTTAAGAATCCATTGGGTTTGAAACAACACTCCAATGATCGGAATAGAAACAAAAAGTGCTAGCGCTGCACCTTGCTGAATTTCGAAAGGTATTTTCTTTTGGCGACCGGAGCCATTTAATTGTGCTACGACAGGAACTAATGCCATTAGTAGCCCAACACCAAATAAAATTGAAGGTAGCCAAATACTGGCTGCAATTGATACTGCGGCCATATCAATTGCGCTGACGCCGCCAGCCATCACCGTATCAACAAAGCCCATTCCTGTTTGAGCGATAGAGGCGACAAGTACAGGTGATGCTAATTTTATTAGGTTTGAAGCTTCTAGTTTGTAACGATGCACAGAATTCTCCAGAGAAAGGATGAGTAAAAATGGTGCAAAAATAAGTGACAAGTCGCACTGGGAAGGATGATAAAGAAATGTCACACTAAGCTCCATGAAAAACTGCCGGAATGACAAAATGTTTACAGGTATCGTGCAAGGAATGGCAAAAATCGCTGCCATCGAGAAAAAAGAGTCGTTTCAAACCCATGTTATTGAGCTAAAAACACCACTTAATCAAGATTTAGCGGTAGGGGCGTCAGTTGCTCACAATGGATGTTGCTTAACCGTCACTAAAGTCGAGGGAGAGCAAGTATGGTTCGATTTAATGCAAGCGACGCTTGCGTTAACCAACTTGGGAGAGCTAAAGGTTGGCTCTCATGTCAATATTGAACGAGCTGCCAAATTTGGTGATGAAATCGGTGGCCATAATATGTCAGGGCATATTGCTTTAATGGCGGAAATCTCAGAGGTGATTGATACACCGAATAACCGCACCATCTGGTTCTCATTACCTCAAGCATCTATGAAATACGTGCTAGCTAAAGGTTACATCGGTCTAGATGGATGCTCTCTTACTATCGGTGAAGTGAAAGACAATCAATTTAGCGTACATTTAATTCCAGAAACTCTGCAGCGCACACTGTTTGGTATGAGAAAAGTCGGTGACAAAATCAATGTTGAATTTGATCCTCAAACACAAGCAATAGTCGACACCGTTGAACGCGTGTTGGCGAGCCAAAATCGATAATTAAAAATCAGATAGAGCGCCCATTTAGGCGCTCTATCTGAATCAAAAAATCTGTTCGTCATCTGCGTCGATAAATAATTCTATGGTATCTAAACGTTCATCAACCATCATGTTGAGATGAATGGCATGACAACATGCTGGACAATCATCGTAGAAATTTTGACTGCCATTAGAAGCATCTAACGTAATTCGAATTGAGTGACCACAATGCGGGCACGTAACTTGTCTTTCAGTGTAATTCTGCATATCTCTGTCCTTACATCATGTTGAGATATCCTAATACTAGGCTGCGAAGTTACTTAAAGCGGCAAATTAAGTGTAAAGTTTGAGTTCATCCATAAAACAGCCCCGTAGTCATTTATACCAATTCTTTAACGATGTTTACCTATATAATTTTCATATTTAATAAGAGAGTATTTCCTTGATGAGGCTTTCCGCTTCAGCAAGATAATGTCCCCCAAACTGATTGTAGTGATTAAGAATATGATAAAGATTGTAAATCGCTTTACGTTCTTCGTAATCTAAACTCAGTGGTAGAATACTTTCATAGCCTTGGTAAAACTCTGGCTGAAACCCTTCGAATAGCTGAGTCATCGCAATATCACATTCTCTATCTCCCCAGTAACAAGCGGGGTCATAACAAGTCGGCCCAGTGACAGAGTTAGCAACATTGCCGTGCCAAAGATCCCCATGAAGTAGAGAAGGGCGAGGGTTATGATTAGCTAACCGTGTTTGGATTACATCTAAAAATTCGCTGATATTAACCAGTTCAATTCCTTTTTCACGTAGCAGCTGTAACTGCCAACCTATGCGCTGCTCGGCAAAAAAACGATGCCATTTTTTATGCCATTGATTCGGTTGTAGCGTAGTACCAATATAATTATCACTATCAAAGCCATACTCTTTTTGCTCACCCCATTGGTGTAATTTTGCAAGCTGTACACCAAACTGGTAACTATTATTGGCATCATCAAGAGGCTTAGTTGGCAGATAATTTAAGACAATAAAAGCATGGTTTTTACTGGTTCCGATCATTACCAGTTCAGGCAACGATACCGTTGAAGTTTCACGGAGTGTACGAAGATTTTCACCTTCTATCTCAAACTTGGGTAAAAAATTGCGGGTATTCGTTTTCACGAAGTAACGCTGTTCACCATCGCTAATCATATAGCAGTCGTTAATGTCACCACCACTGATTTTGGTTTTTTCAACTAGGTCGAATTGAAACATTAGCGTGTCGGATAATTGCTGGGTGAGCCTTTGCCACATAATGACCTCTGCTTTATTCACTTAATAATTCGTAGTTTAGGCTATGCTTACAAATATTTCAGACCTCCATGGCACAAATTTCATCTCTTTAGGCATCAAGATACATAAATGCTCATAAATGTGATTTAGTGCAAGAATATTGTTGATTTTGTGACGGAACATTAAGGCTCAAGAGCAATAAACACTAAAAAACATGCCCTAAAGGACTACATTTCTCATTTTTATCGACGATATTTAAGTTTGAGATATTGTTGATACTAGATTCTTATCAATAAATTGATGAAAAATCGCACCATTAAACTATCAAATCTGTGAAAAAGAGCTGACATGGCTTAGTATTGTTTAAGGTACAGTGATTACTGGCAATTAAGCGGTAAAGCGGAGAATTAAAGTGGTTGTAGAAACCGATGGCTATTTGGCTCTGATTGAGCACCTCTCTTTTAATATGGATGTATTTACATCTGGTGGGGATATTGGCTCAGAGAGTGTAGAAGATGTGGTAACCGATATGGTTGCCAGTAACATCATGGCTATTTTTGAACAAAACCCAGACCTGCATTCAAGTGTTCGTTTTCAGCTATTAAAAGAAGCGGATTCAGTCGTTGAAGATCTGGGTGAAGTGTTGGCCGGCGTTTGGAATAAACCTGCAACTAACGAACAGATTATTTTCTTGGATGAATATATCGCATTGGTGAAAAACCTGTTTGATTCTGCTGTAGCGAAGTACGATTAATTGACGTTAGGCGGACTCATTATCCGCCTAAACTGCCAAAATTTAGATGCCCAATATGGGTTATCAATCCTCGATATCATTACGCCTTTGGATGTCGAAGCATGCATAAATTTCTTATTACCTAAGTAAATCCCAACATGGTTAGTGGTTCTTGATGTTTTAAAAAATACCAAGTCTCCTCGTTGTGCGCTGTTGTATTTAACCTGACGTCCCGTTTGGCTTTGTGAATGAGTCGTTCTTGGTAATGGGATTTGCCACACATCTCTAAACGCAATTTGAACGAATGCAGAACAATCAACCCCCGTTTTTGAATTTCCCCCAAGTTGATAAGGCACTCCTTGCCAACTTTGAAATACCAAACCGAGCTCATCTTCGGAATTATTGATGATCGACTTAACTTCTTGCACCGTCACAGTAGTAGCGTTTGTTTGAGGTGACGTTGGCACATTGCTACAGCCTGCAAGAATAAATACCAGCAACAAGTCACATAATGATCTGCATCTAAGCATTTGTCATCTTACTGAAATTCAAGTGAAACATTTCTGAAATACTCCCTTCATACCATGGTTTGAGTCTTATTTGCCTACTTAATTATTTAGTCGTATTTATTATGAATTCTTTGCCAAACAAACAGCTTCGCTCGCTTTCACTCATGCAAACCATCAGTGCTATTTTTATTGCTATCATCCTGCTTGTTATATTATTGGCAGTGTTGAGTTTAAAAAGTATGGAAAAGGTAGGCCTGCAATTTTCTAACTTAGCTGAACAAACTTTACCTTTAGCATTAAACAATGCAAGCCTGACACAAAATATCTTAGAACAAGTGCAATACCTTGGTGACGGTATTCGTACTGAAAATCAACTCGAATTAAAATCAGTCAACACTCAACTAAACCAACTGAGCTTGAAAACACAAGTACTTATCGAACAACTTTTCTCGATATCCTCTCATTTTGGTACCACGATTACACCGCAACAAAAAGAGCAACTGCAAACTAAAAATATCAACTTTCAAACACTGATTAAGTCAATTCTGGCAGCACAAGCTGACCAGCTTGAACAGCAACAATCGATTGAGGCTGCGGCTCGCGTATTTCGATATGGGCTGAGCTCTATCGGCCCTGAAATGAACCGTATTAGTTCGTTTTTATCGATGGACAACCCAGAATCTATGGATGCCGCAAACCGATTTATTGCGAGTGCCAGCTCAATGGAAAGCACATTTTTATTGATGATGATGCAACGAGATCCTCAACTTGCCTACGAGCAATATAAAGAGATTAGAAACCGAATGGCAGGCATCGACTTGGCATTTGATGATTTTAAAGAGTGGCATCCAGATGTGATGGAATATACAAGTTTAACAGCACCATACGACATGGTTAAAGCGGGTTTCACGGATAGCGGAATCTTGCAGAAAATCCTAAAAAAGGTCGAACAAGGGAAGTTACAGCGTTTAGAAATGAACCAAGCCGCCCAGATAGCAAAAGAGACAATAGTGCAGTTGAATGCCATTTCAAATGCGGCAAGTGGGTTAATAAAGCAAAGCGAAAGTGTGGTTCATGATGCGATGTATCGAGTTGAGAGAGTCCAATATATTGGTGGTATAGTGCTAACTGTTTTGGTACTACTATCCTGGTTAGGATTACGTCATTGGTTGAAAAAAGGACTGGATAACTTAATGGTAAGGTTATCGTTATTAACACAGCACGATTTCTCTCAACCAACAATGTTGATCGGCCCTAATGAGTGTAAAGAAGTCGCTGTAAAATTAAACCAAGTGATCGCGTCGACAAACGAATCAATATCAACCGTTACCCGCAACTGCGAAATCCTATACCAAAATGCCGAAACCAGTCACGATGCTGCTGATAAATCAAATATTAATATGGTGTTGCAAAATGACTCGCTAGTGAACATGGTTACCACTGTGACGGAGCTAGAGTCTGCTATTCGTAATATTGCTATGGTGACTAATGAATCGTATGAAGAATCAGTGTCAGCGAGCAAATATTCATCACAAGGTGTTGATGTTATTGAACAAAATAGAGGCCGTTTAGAGTCACTTGAAAATACCTTACACCTAAATGAAGTCGCGATGCTTGAACTGGACAGTCGAGTGAAGCAAATACGTGAAATGGTGGATATGATCAGCGGTATTGCGGATAGCACGAATTTGTTAGCCCTCAATGCCGCAATAGAAGCGGCAAGGGCAGGAGAACAAGGACGAGGCTTTGCTGTCGTGGCTGATGAAGTACGAAAATTAGCAAGCGATACATCACAACAGACCACCAATATCCGTAGCATGATGAATGAACTCACAGCAGCAGCAGAACGCTCTCGCCAAGCAGTCTATGAGTCTCGTCAAGAAATGACCAATGCGTTGCACTCTAGCGATGAGGTGAAGACAACCTTCGAACAGATCGAGAAAGCCGTTGAGCATATTCGCGACAGAGTTGAACAAATTAGTGTTGCCACTGAAGAGCAAGAACGAGCGACAGCAGATGTTAGTCGCTCCATCACTCAGGTTTCAGCGCAAGGTGGACAGACCAAATTGCAGTTAGAGGCAATGGTTGAAAGCTCAAAACAGGTCGCTGCAATCGCAGGTGATCAACAAGCCATGCTGCATAAATATCGCTTTTAGTTATTTTTCCCGAAATGGTTGGGTCAGCATTTTATCCAACCATTGCTCACGCGTTTGTCTGAACTGCGGAATACCAATCTTTACCTCATCATGCCCTAATTCCGGTTGAGCTCGGTAAGTATCAAACAGGCGATCCCACCATGACAAGAAAAAACCAAAATTGGAATGCGTTTCCCGAGCAATCACTGAATGATGAACGCGATGCATATCTGGAGTGACAATAAACCATCGTAGCTGATGGTCTAATTTCAAATTCAATTTCGCATTGCTATGGTTAAACATCGCGCTGGCATTCAATAATATTTCGAATATCAATACAGCCAACGGATCGATACCCAAGATCAGCACGCTCGCTATTTTTATCCATAAAGATAAAACAATTTCGATGGGGTGGAAGCGAGTTCCTGTCGTCACGTCAATGTCTTGATCTGCATGGTGCATACGGTGCAAGCGCCACAAACAAGGAACAAAGTGGAAAAAAACATGCTGCGCATAAATAACAAAATCAAGCACAATGACGGCAACGATGATCTCAATGCTGGTAGGCAAGGTTAACCAATTAAACAAACCTATATGTTGCATCTCTGCCCAACTTGCCGCTTCAAAAGCGAGGATCGGCATCAGCAACGAGAGACACAGGCTATTTAACCCAATCAGCCCTAAGTTATTCAGCCAACGATTGATCTTATTCTGAGTCAAAACCTTGCGCGGCATTAGCCATTCCCAGCACGCACACAAGACAAATACAGCAATAAAAAAGCTTAAGCGGATCAATTCAGGGTTATGATTCATGGTTCTCTTTCTGTGCTAGGAATCTGGCTTTACTGTAAGTACAATCGCAACTACTTTCCAGTTTAAACATTGGTTTTATGAGAATTCACGCTTTTAATCACCTCTATCAACACCGTATCGCTTTATCGACCAAACCATTTCAAGCACGTGGAGCAAAAGTGGAACGTTGCCCATATTGTCAGATTGCCACTGAACATTGCTTATGCCCGTACCAACCCGATATTGAAAGCAATACCGCTGTTCTTTTATTGGTGTCTGAAAATGAGGTGTTTAAACCTAGTAATACTGGACGTTTAATCGCAGATGTAGTGAAAGAGACTTACGTTTATCAGTGGAATCGCACAGAACCAGACGCTCAAATGCTCGCACTCTTACAAGATCCTAGTTATCAGCCTATTGTGATATTTCCAGAAGAGTATGTCGAAAATAGAGAACGAATGTTACTTAAACTACCTAAAGTCGGCGACAAGCGTAAGCCATTGCTTATTTTCCTTGATGGTAGCTGGCGCGAAGCAAGGCGTATGTTCCGTAAATCGCCTTATCTCGATACCTTGCCCGTAATGTCTATTTCTCCACAAACCGTATCGCAATATATGATGAGAAAATCAGAAAATGATCAACACTTATCAACTGCAGAAGTGGCCTCTTTGGTGTTAAGTGGAGTGGGGGAAGAGCAGGCGTCAACAATGCTTACGCAATGGTTTGAAGTGTTTAGAGAAAGCTATTTATTAAGCAAAACTCGTTTAAAACGTGATTTTAGTAAACCGATGTTGAAACATTTCATCGAGCAGACTAAAAGCGAGAGATCACTCTAAAGTTGATCGTTTAAGTGCTGCGATATTATCCAAACAGACTCGTGAACCAGATAAATTCGCACTATGTCACGGAACGTAGGCGTAGCTCTGTGGATAATGCCAAAAGATTTATTTTATCGCTCATCGATTCGAGTGAATTTTAGGAGAGATTACATGTACTACGGCTTTGATGTCGGCGGCACTAAAATTGAATTTGGTGCATTTAATGAGAATTTAGAACGTGTTGCAACAGAACGTGTACCAACCCCAACGGATGATTACAATATGTTGGTCGACACCATTGCAGGGCTAGTGAATAAGTATGATGCTCAGTTTGGTGTTGAAGGTAAAATTGGTTTAGGTCTTCCGGGTATGGAAGATGCCGATGATGCAACCGTTCTGACTGTAAATGTACCGGCCGCAAAAGGTAAGCCACTTCGTGCTGATCTCGAAGCAAAAATTGGCCGTAGCGTCAAAATTGAAAATGATGCGAACTGTTTTGCACTTTCAGAAGCTTGGGATGAAGAACTCAAAGATGAACCTTCCGTGATGGGGCTTATCCTCGGTACTGGTTTTGGTGGTGGTTTGGTTTATCAAGGCCAAGTTTTTTCTGGCCGTAACCATGTAGCTGGCGAGTTTGGTCATATGCGTCTTCCTTTAGATGCATGGCTCCACCTTGGTGACAATGCACCAATGCTGGGTTGTGGCTGTGGAAAAAAAGGTTGTTTGGACAGTTATTTATCAGGTCGTGGTTTCGAACTTCTTTATGAGCACTACTACGGTGAGCAAAAGAAAGCGATCGACATCATTAACGCCAATGCACAAGGTGAAAGCAAAGCGACTGAGCATGTTGAGCGTTTCATGGAATTGCTCGCTATCTGTTTTGCAAATCTATTCACTGCCAACGACCCTCACGTAGTTGCCTTAGGTGGCGGTTTATCAAATTTCGATCTTATCTATCAAGAAATGCCGAAACGTGTGCCGAAACACCTACTTTCCGTTGCGAAATGCCCAAAAATCATCAAAGCAAAACATGGTGATTCTGGTGGTGTACGTGGCGCTGCATTTTTGAATATCAAATAGTCAATATCAACGATAAAGGGCTTGCATGACGCAGGCCCTTTGTTTTGATAAGTACTGTTAGTTTTTACAACGATTGGCTGTATTGGTTATTTTGAACCTTTCTTACCAACGCCTACATTTTCTTTTTGTTGTAATGTCAGTTTGCTAAACCCAAGCTTTCTAAAATGGTTGTCACGGTAGTTACGCACTGCTTTCGTATCTGAAATAGCTTCTAATTGCTGTTCCATTTTCAAAAACTCAGTAATATCTATTCCTTCAGCTTCAGCGACAGCCTCATGAATATTGTGGTGTTTTTCATAAGAAAACGTCAGCGTCTTATCTTCATTTTTATAGGTGTACAAAATGGTACGAGCCATGGTTATCTCTCTAAAATCAGCATTCCCTGTAGGGAAAAAGAAATAAGGCCGATATTTGTGCATCAGCCTTTTGAAATTGTGTCTTATCGGGTACTAAAACCGTCACGGTAGTAGCCCATGAGTAATGGGGCTAGATTCTGCCTTGAAGCGGGATAATTGTCACGCTTTCGCCGACTTTTACAGTATCAATAGCAGGAGAAACTTCAATTAAACAGTTCGCCTCACTCATTGAGCGTAGAATGCCTGAACCTTGTTTACCTGTCGTTTTCACTTCCAGCTGCCCACGTTCATTGAACAAATAAATACCTCGACTAAACTCTGTGCGGCCCTGCCGTGATCGAATAGGTTCAGCAGCAATGGCGTTGACTTTCAAGGGCTGCCAATTGATTTCACCCTGCATCTTGCGAATCGCAGGTTCAACGAAATTGATGAATGAAACCATTGCAGCGACGGGGTTACCCGGTAAACCAAAAAATGGTTTTTGGCTTATATGCCCAAACGCTAATGGCCGACCAGGGCGCATATTGATACGCCAAAAATCAATCGAACCTACTTTTTCTAATGCTGATTTAATAAAATCAGCATCGCCAACCGATACACCACCAGAAGTAAGAATCAAATCCGCATGTAAAGCTGCTTCATTTAATGCATCGATCATTAACGTTTCATTATCTTCAATAATGCCAAGATCAATGACCTCACAACCAAGCTGCTTGAGTAGGCCGATCAACGTGAAACGATTAGAATCATAAATTGTGTTTACAGCCTGAATAGTTCCTGGAGCTTGAACTTCATCACCGGTAGAGAATAATGCCACTTTAAGCTTGCGATAAACCGAGCAAGTGTCAAACCCTAGAGATGCTATCATACCCATCTCTGGTGATGTGATACGTTGTCCGCAGGTAAAGACGTTTTGACCTTGCGCCAAATCTTCACCAGCTTGACGCACATTTTGTCCTTGTTTAATTTGCGTACCAGAAAAGGTGACAATGTCACCATTGAGTTGAGCTTGCTCTCGCATTACTACGATATCTGCATGCAGGGGCGTTGGGGCTCCAGTCATGATTTTTACCGCTTGTCCTTTTTCCAACGGCAGTTCATAGGCATGCCCAGCCATCACTTCAGCAACAACCTGATAACGGTCTTTTTGTAAATCATCACCACGTATCGCATAGCCATCCATTGCTGAATTAGTGTATTGCGGGACATTAATTGGGGAGGAAATAGTCGTGCTTAGTACACGGTTGTATGTTGATGAAATCGCAACTTGCTCTTTATCATTTAGAACATTGACTAATGACAAGATTTTTTCTTGCCCTTGAGTAACAGACAAAAATGCAGGAGAAAGCACATCACAACAAGCGGCTTCCGTTTTCACTCTTGTACGATTAAAACGCTGGATATAGTTGATGACAAAGTGTGCGATAGCATCGAGATCATTAATGTCCATCTGTGGCAGTGAACTCGTGACCGTTTCATCGGCAGCAATCGCGATAATGTTATCATCATTTGGGTAAAGCCATGGCTTGCCGACTTCAGCACGGTGTAATTCAATCTTTGGAAACGCAATGTTTTTGCATCCCTCAACCAAAATGACATCTAATTGATTGCAATCAAAACGAGAGAGCAAGTATTCAAACTCAGCTTCAGCGCCTACAGTTTCGGTCATCATTACATGTCGATAGCGAGAAGCCACCAACATCTGTGATGCACCAGCCTTACGCAAGCGGTAACTGTCTTTACCCGGCTTATCAACATCAAAATTGTGGTGAGCATGTTTTAATACGCCAAGCTTTAACCCTGACTTGGTAAGCTTTGGAAGTAGTGCTTCAAGCAAAGTGGTTTTACCGGTGCCAGAGTAGGCCGCAAAGCCAAGCAGAGGAATTGAAAATTTCTCAGTAGTCATGATTGAAGCGTTCCAAATTGAGCTAATTCTTGAGGGGTGTTTAAGTTCAAAAAACAGTTGGGTGAATCACTGAAATCTACATAATGTGTGTTGCATTCGTTATACAGCAGAATGATTTTGCGATCTCCGCGCTGTAAAAAAGCACTGAGTTTTGGTAATACGCGTTTATGAAAAAGAGTAAAAACTGGCTGTTGGTACTCACCGTCGTGCGCAACTAATATATCGCTAGTTTCTTGAACTGCGTTACAAAACCGAGCCACAAGATCATCGTTAATTAATGGGCTATCACAAGGAACAAAACCAACCCAATCACTTTTGGCATGGCTTAAACCGGCATGAATGCCACCCAAAGGGCCTGGGTAATCAGCGAAAGTATCGGAGATCACCGGCGCGAAGTCGCGGTATCGTTCTTGGTTACGATTAGCATTGATAATAATGGTATTGGTCTGTGGGGTTAGTTTATCAATAACATGTTTAACTAAGGGTTTATTATTGAGTTCAATTAACCCCTTGTCTTGCCCGCCCATACGGCTAGCTTGTCCACCCGCTAAAATAACCCAACTAGTTTGAGTGGGAAGTAACATACACGCTCTCTTGAGTATCTTCTTTAATAAGATGCAGTAATGGGGATTCAATAAGGGTTGTTTCTTTGATCCACCACTGCTTATGACAAAGGTTGGTAAGTGCATTAGTTTGATGGCTAGTGATCACCAAACTTGCCCCTCTTTTAAGTAAATCCTTGGCCATTATAACCAATCTTTCAATAGATTCTTGATCCAATGAAGCACTTGGCTCATCCATCAATAGAATCGAAGGTTTTAAAATCCAAGCTCTTGCCATTGCAACACGCTGTTTTTCACCGCCAGAGAGCACGGAGATATGCTCATCTGCTAACGTTTCTAACCCAACCATACGTAAGGCGGTGATGACTTCAGCACGTTTGTGTTTAGCTGATATTGGCTGGTAACGAATGCCATAAACAACATTTTGAAAAACAGTGCCATCAAATAGGTAAGGGGATTGATGAAGGTAAATGACATCCTTCTGAGCCTGCCTAAAGCCAAAATATTGATACCAACGTGATGACGGATTATTTAAATAGCCGGTAGTCGGTTTGAGAAGACCCGATAAAATTTTCAGTAGTGTTGTTTTACCTACACCGTTATCGCCTTTTAAATAAATGGCATCGTTTGGGCCTATTGATAACGTAGGGATATGAAAAAGAACACGATCTTTAAAACGCATTGAGAGTTGTTGTGCTGTGATATTAACCGTCATAGCTTTCCTTACGTTCTCATGTAACCTTTACCACGCATACTCGATAGCATGAAATTTAGAATTAAGGCTAATGAGAGTAACACCATTCCTAATGCAACACCTTGCGCAAATGCACCTTTATTACTTTCTAACGCGATAGCGGTGGGGATGTTGCGCGTAAGCCCCATGATGTTGCCACCGACCATCATCGAACAGCCAACTTCAGTCACAATTCGTGAAAAGCCAGCGATGGTTGCAGCAAGTAGTGGAAAACGGGTTTCCCAGATCACCGTTGCGGCAATGCGCGGCAACGATGCCCCGAGAGTCATTGCTGTTTCAACGACGCGACGATCACTGGCTTGTAAAGCACCATGCATCATCGACACCAATATGGGAAAACAAACCAGCATTTGTCCTAAAATCATCGCTTTTTGGGTAAATAGCATCTGCCAATCACCTAATGGTCCAGAACGTGAAAGCAACATGTAAAGCAGCAAACCAATCACGACTGTAGGTATCGCTTGTAGAGTATTAATAAGCGAAAGCAGTACCCATTTCCCAATAAAATCACAGTAAGCCAGAGTAAAAGAGAGCAAAACTGCAGGCAATAAAACTAATGAAATTGAAGTGAGAGAAACACTAAAGGAGACCGCAACGATCTCCCACAGCTGAGTATCAAAGCTCGCCAATAAAGCAAGTGCATCTAACGTTGTTTGCCAAAGGCTCATTGCGTTTGTTACTCGTTTGCATTAGCAACAAAGAGTTGCTGACCATTTAATTTAAACGCATTGATCAACGCTTGACCTTTTGGGTTAACCAACCAATCACTGAACGCTTTAGCACCTTGATAATTGGTACTTGGGTAACGTTCGGGGTTAATAAGAATAACTTGATAGGGGTTAAACAGGTTTTTATCCCCTTGGAATAAAATCTTTAAGTCTAATTTATTGGTGTAGGCGAGCCATGTGCCACGGTCGCTTAATGTATAAGCTTGCATTTCCGAAGCCATATTCAACGTAGGTCCCATACCTTGCCCAACGGAGCGATAACCACTGAAATTAGGCTCAATGTTGGCCTGTGCCCAAATACCCAGTTCTTTTTTATGTGTTCCAGAATCATCACCACGTGAAATAAACGTAACCCCCGTGTTGGCGATTTTTTTAAACACTTCCGTCAACGCTTTCTGTTGTGTAATCTGCGCTGGATCTGATTTAGGGCCAACAACCACAAAATCGTTGTACATCAGTTTGCGCGGCAACACACCATAGCCCTTTTCAACAAAAGTTGCTTCTGCATTCGGTGCATGTGTCATGACTAAATCTACATCACCATTTTCACCCATCTTCAATGCTTTCCCCGTCCCGGTCGCAATCACGTCGACTTTATAACCAGACTCTTTTTCAAATTGAGGCAGTAAATAATCAAGCAGTCCTGAGTGATAAGTGCTGGTTGTAGTAGCCAGTCGGATTCGAGAATTATCTTCGACACTTGATGCTGAATAGCTGATTAAAACCAAAGATGCGGTTGCGATAGTAAAAGCCGTTTTTTTCATTTGTTATATCCATTGATAAAGAGGGTAAAGCTAATAACTGAACATTACGTATCAATGCTACATAGCAAACAAGGTGCCAGAAATTATAAAGGTTTTACGGATAATTTTGTCTCATATCAGTAAATTAAGTGACAATCCTCAGAAACTTGGACAAAATGTCCCATCTTACACCCACTCAACGTGTGGTTAGTTGGTACACTCTGTCCCATCATTAAAATCTTGCACAACATCAAAAGAGAAGCTTATGACCCACTGCATCGACACTCATTCAGCATTGCAATACCAAGCATTTTCTGTCCTTGTGGTTGATGATGAAGTTGGAATGCAAGCCGTACTCAAAAAAGCACTTGGCAAATGGTTTTCAAAAGTTGATTGCACAGGAAGTATTGAAGAGGCAGAGGAGCTTCGTTGTGCTAATCACTATGATTTGATTGTGTTGGATATTAATTTGCCAGGACGTTCTGGTATTGAATGGAAAGAAGCATTTGAAGACCCAGATAAACGCGCTGACGTTATTTTTATGACTGGCTACGCCGATTTAGAAACCGCAATCAGTGCCTTAAAATTAGGGGCCTCAGATTTTATCCTAAAACCGTTTAATTTGAGTCAAATGCTACAAGCTGTGCAACGTTGCATGGATAAGCGTTTAAATGAACGCATGCAGTACGCACTGCAACACAATTTCAAGCATCACTGTAACTCCGAAATTATTGGTGGTTCATACAAAACTCAGCAACTTAAACAACTAATTGTGCAATTTGCGCCATCACGAGCATCCGTTTTGATTGAAGGAGAATCGGGGACCGGCAAAGAATTGGTGGCTCGTGGCGTTCATCAAGCCAGTGGTCGTCAAGGTCCATTTGTGGCCGTAAATTGTGGTGCAATTGCTCCAGAGTTGTTAGAAAGTGAGTTGTTTGGCCATACTTCTGGAGCCTTTACTGGCGCTAAAAAAAACCGAGAAGGATTGTTTCGTGTCGCTAATGGTGGGACGCTGTTTCTTGATGAAATAGGCGAGATGCCACTTACCATGCAATCCTCACTTTTGAGGGTATTAGAGCAGCGATCCATTCGCCCCGTCGGTTCTGAAAAAGAGATTCATATTGATGTCCGAGTCGTTGCTGCAACCAACCGAAATTTACAAAAAGAAGTCGCAAGTGGCAACTTCCGCAGCGATCTTTACTATCGCCTCAATGTATTAAAAATTGAAGTTAGTCCACTGAGGGAGCGCAAAGCGGATCTCAAAGAATTGGTTCCATTTTTCACTCGTATGCTTACATCAGAGCTTGGTGTTCAAGACCCTAAATGGGCTCATGAAGATACGTCAGCAATTCAAGACTATGACTGGCCAGGTAATATTCGCGAACTGAAAAACCTCATTGAACGTTGTATCTTACTCGGAAAACCACCTGCCCATTACTGGCGAGATATGCATGGAATAACGGAGTCGCAAGCCTTATCTAAAATAGAAGAATTCAGTGAGGCGGAACAATCCATAGTGACATTACCACCAGTGACTGCCCAATCCACTTTGGACACAAGTTCACATCAAGAACATACCTATCAAGGTTACCCGTGTGATTGGACATTAAAAGAGGTAGAAAAAGCGCACATTCAACAATTAGTGCAACGCTACGAAGGGAATAAGTCCGCTGCTGCTCGTGATTTGGGTGTCGCAAGAAAAACCTTGGAACGTAAGTTTAAAGAATGGGAAAGTGAGGAAAATGCCGATGCCAATTAATATTCATTGGTTGAAAAAATGGCGTTTTCGTTTTAAAACCATGGTGCGTTATCGGTTATTGATTTTATCGTCAGCGCCCATTTTTTTTACGTTATTTGCTCTGATCACTATCAGTATTTATTGGTCGATTCACTATACATGGCAAAGTGCACTGGTTGATGTCTCTGAACGTTTAGGTGTGGCTGAAAACAGTATTGGGCTATTACAGCAAAAACAAGCCAATTACGTTAAAGCATTTTCTGAGTCCTATGATTTCCGCATCCGAGTGAAAGATCCTAAACAATATCAACGGCTAAATCAGTGGGTCAGCGAACAAAAAAAACGTTATTCTCTCGACTTTTTGCGTTACGAAAGTGTCGATACTCTTGAGAAAAAATTCCGCTACCTTGATCTGACCAAGCAAGAATCCTTTTTTGATGTATTAACAGAACAAGAGCTAAAACAACTAGATAGTGACCTCGCAAAACGGGCTCAAACTCCAATTCTCAATGACCAACAAATAGAAACTCGTGGGTTGGTCAGTCGCACCGTAATACCGATTAAAAATCAACACAATGACATTATCGGATTTTTAGATGGTGGCTTATTGCTAAATAACAGCACGGTATTAGTCGATCAAATCCGCGATCTGATTTATCCAAGCAAGCTCGATAGTTTAAGGCCTTTGGGCACCCTGACTGTTTTCTTAGATGACTTACGTGTAAGTACCAATGTTCCGTTAGATAGTGATCAACACGCGGGCAGGGCGATTGGCACTCGCGTTTCTTCGGATGTGAAGCAAAGGGTTTTGGGAGAAGGCCAAGAGTGGGTTGGCCGTGCGTATGTTTATGACGCTTGGTATATCACTGCCTATCAACCGATCAAAGATCAGTATGATAATGTTATTGGTATGCTTTACACCGGTTATTTAATGTGGCCGTTTGTGAAAACCTACTTGACTAACATCGTTGAAATTGGTGTTACAACGGTTCTGCTGCTGATTCTATCAACGTGGTTTGTTTACAAAGGCTCACGAGATTTATTCCGACCAATAGAGCAGATCCATAAAGTAGTTAAGCTGGTACGTTTGGGTAAAAACCAACGTATTGGAGAGCTTGGGTTTGATGACCAACATGAGCTCACACAGTTAGCTAAGCAATTCGACAACATGCTTGATCTTCTGCAACAGCAAAATGAAGAAATACGCCAAGCTGCGTTTGAATTGGAAGAGAAGGTTAATGAGCGAACATTGAGCTTGCGTGAAAAAACCGAGCAATTGGAACACCACATTAAATTGCTTAATCAAACACGAGATAAACTCATCATCAACGAAAAACTTGCTTCACTAGGTGAGTTAACTGCTGGAATCGCACATGAGATCAATAACCCAACCGCTGTAATTCTCGGCAATACCGAACTGATAAAATTTGAACTTGGTGACGACACACAGCGTGTCGAAGAAGAGCTCGATGCGATCATGCTGCAAATAGATCGGATACGAAACATTACTCGTAGTCTACTGCAATACAGTCGGCAAGGCGGCATTCAAGATCAGGTGACGTGGCAACACATCAACCCGATTATTGAAGAAAGTATTACGCTAGTTAAAACCGGAACCAATAAGCGTGATATTGAGTTTAATGTTGATTTAAAAGCACATTCATCGGTTGAAGTGAATCGGCATCAACTTCTGCAAATTTTAGTCAACCTGATGATGAATGGTATCCATGCAATGAATGGCTGCGGCTGTTTAACGATTAACAGTGAAGACTGGTACAAAAATGAAGAAAGTATCGGTGCTATCATCCACATTCAAGACCAAGGTTGTGGCATTAAACCTGAAAATATCAAACGAATTTTTGACCCTTTTTATACCACCAAGCGTGATGGTACTGGCTTAGGACTTTCCGTATCTCAAAGCCTTCTTAGCCAAACGGGAGGGCATATTGAAGTCCGTTCAGTATTGGGAGCTGGTAGTGTATTTAGTGTCTACTTACCACGGAAGATGGAAAGCGATTTATTTGTTACTCAAGTCAGTTGAAAAAACGCCTCTGATTAAGGAGGCGTTTAGGGTTTTTACAATGAAAAGGCTGATCAGTTATGCGTCTTCGGGCAGTAAAAATAACCCGACAGGATTGATGCTCAAATAAGCATGATCAGCGTAACTGGGATCAAACTGAGAAGAATTTAGCTGTAATAACAATTCTTTATTGTGCCACTTAACCAACACTTCATACATTGAACCCATATAAGCAATGCTGGTAATTTCACACTGTTGACACGCTTCACCTTCAGTGCAAAGTAAAATGGCTTCTGGTCGCACACCAATTTGATAATTACCCGTTGGCAAGGCGGCTACGCTCTCATCATCTGCTGGAATTTTGTAACCATTAATGATTAAGTGTGATCCATCATAACTGCCATCGAAAATATTCGCTTCCCCCATAAAGTTTGCCATAAACATCGATGCAGGGTGCTTATACAATTGAGTTGGTGATCCTTGCTGCATTATATCGCCATCTTTCATTACAATAACCGTATCAGATACAGCAAATGCTTCTGCTTGGTCGTGAGTTACATACAAAGAAGTAATATTAAAACGCTGCTGTAATTCACGAATGGTTTCACGCATGCTGCGCCTTAAGTTAGCGTCAAGGTTACTCAACGGCTCATCAAATAACAATACTTTAGGTTTTAAGACCAGAGCGCGAGCAAGAGCAACACGTTGCTGCTGACCACCTGAAATTTGGTCAACATAACGCTCACCAAACCCCTCTAGATCAACCAACCTAAGCGCTTCATCAACTCTTTGTTTCACTTCTTCTTTGCTCAAACCGATCATTTTTAGGCCATAGCCGACGTTGTCGTGCAATGAAAGGTGTGGGAATAGCGCATAAGATTGAAACACCATACAGATATCACGTTGTTGGATTGATGTATTGGTGACATCTTCGCCATCAATAAAAATTTGTCCGCTAGTCGGTTTCTCTAAACCCGCGACCAAGCGCAATACGGTGGTTTTCCCACACCCTGACGGGCCAAGTAATGTCACTAAGCTGCCTTTTTTTATTTCTAAGTCTACATCTCCAATAACAGTTTTATCACCAAAACGTTTGCAGACATTTTTTAGAACGACAAAGTTTTCATTTTCCATGTTTATATCTCCAATCGTTATTCTTGGTTAGTCGCTTTA
The DNA here is from genome assembly GCF_029478545.1 of Vibrio sp. 1180_3. NCBI lineage: Bacteria > Pseudomonadati > Pseudomonadota > Gammaproteobacteria > Vibrionales > Vibrionaceae > Vibrio > Vibrio sp. 1180_3. Next base: position 47,878 of record NZ_SJFM01000017.1, on the reverse strand, counting down.
GAACGTGAAACACGAGCCTCACCAACGATAAAATCAAATATCAAAATAATGGCTAACATCACCACAATTAAAATTGAGCCATAAGCAATCGCTACACCATATTCACCATCTTCTACACGATTCAATATATAAGATGTTGCAACACGTGTTTCCGGAGTCACCAAGAATATAATCGCGCTAACGGTGGTCATGGCACGTACAAAGCTATAAATCAACGTCGATAGAATCGCTGGACGCAATAGAGGTAATAAAATATGAGTAATGGTTTTAAAGGAGTTCGCTCTTAGACTGAGTGAGGCTTCATCTAAGGATTTATCTAATTGACCTAGCCCAGCGATACCCGCACGAATACCTACTGGAACATTACGCATTACCATTGAGATCACGACAATGGCTGCCGTACCCGTCAGGTAAATAGGTGCATCGTTAAAGGCAAGGATGTATGACACACCGGCGACCGTGCCGGGTACTGCGAAACAAAGCATCGTGGCAAATTCTATGACTTTTTTGCCATAAAATTGCTGGCGAACAACTATATAAGCGATCAATAAACCAAATAATGCCGTTAATGGCGCGGCAACGCCTGCGTAAATCATGGTCGTGATCAATGATGGCCAAGCACCTTCACTCATTCCCATACCAAATAGATGGATATAGTTTTTTAGCGTTAAGCTGTAATCAACACCCCAGTTAACGGTGAAGCTACCGAAGATAATGCTGCCATAGAGAAGAATGTTAAATGCCATCCAAAAATACAACAGACCCGAAACCGAGTGTTTAAGCAAGGTTGGTAGTGCTTGTACATCACCACGATACGATTTTCCTGAAATAGTTACGTACGAACGTTTACCTATCCACAAATACTGAACCACAAAAATCGCCAGTGAAAACAACAGTAAAACAGCGCCCAGTGTACTAGCTGAGGCATAATCTAATTGTGCACCAGCAATATAGAAGTAGATTTGTGTTGCCAATACGTCGAAGCTTCCACCTAGTACTAACGGGTTACTGAAATCAGCTAGTGATTGAACAAATATGATCAAGAAACTGTTTGCTAAAGCAGGTTTCAGCAATGGCATTACGATCTTGAAGAAGGTTTGATAGCGATTGGCACGCAGTGTATAAGATGCTTCTTCTAAAGAAGGATGCAGCGATTTCATTGCGCCATCTAGAATCATGAACGACATTGGAGCGAAGGCGAGCACTTGCGCCATCCAGATGCCAGTAAATCCATATAACCAGTTGGTTTGCTGTAGCCCAAACCAATCGACCATCAATTCTGTAATATAACCAGAACGTCCTAACATCAAAGTAACCCCAAGACCCACAACAAAAGGTGGGGTTACAATTGGCAAGATAGAAAAAATACGCGCAATAAAAGCGGAGCGAGTAGCAATTCGAGTTGTGTAGATAGCAAATATCAGACCGAAAAAGGTAGCACCAATCCCGACGGACACACCAAGGAATATCGAATTCCAAATGATTTGTATGATCTGAGAGCGACCTAATATATCAATGAATTGCCAGGCACTAAAGTTACCCAGGTCGTCTTTAAACATCGGTACAAAGATGGCAATACTCGGAAATATGATAAAAATGGAGATCAGTAGAATGATCGATATTAATGCACCAATGACAAAGCAATCCCCCCCTAGAAACTCAAGACGGGCAAAGGCTAATGTCATCACCGCACCTAAAGCAATGAAAAGCGCGATGGTGGAGTAGCCCAAACCGTGTTGGGTATACCAAGAGCTGAGTAAGACGATGAGCATACACGTTGCAGAATAACCAATATCAAAATAGTGGCGGTGCTTAGCGTATTTATTTTGCGCTTTACTGGGGCGAATTAAGAGAAGGGTAGGTAGTGCAAACCACAACCAAGAAATGTTGAAGCCACTCCAACCCATGGCATCGTAAAATTCTTGTGAGGTTGACTCAAATACCCCGTAATCAAGGGCAAAAGATGGCAACAGCACAAATGCACACAATAAAGTGATGATCCAATAAAAAATGGGATCTCTGTGCGACTTATTTTGCTGCTGACGTGGTGCTGTGTCCGCTGCGAGTTCATTCATTTGTTTGTACCAAAGTAGTGAGCAAAGGAGCATTGAGCTATGTATACACAAATATTTAATCAAGAAAGGTGTGCAATAGCGCTGATAAGTAAAAGACCAATGAAGATGAGTTCCATCGTGCGAGTAAATGGGCAGCTCAATACTGCCCATACATTCACGTTAATGAGTGAAGAAATTATTCACCCATTTTAACGACATTAACCCACTTGTTAATCAATCGTTTACGTTCATCTGACGAACCATAAGTATCCATATCATAATCAATCAATGTCAGTTTTTGAGGATCTAATGCATTTGGAGATTGCTCTGCCTGAGTATTAGTCAAAATTTGGAATGATTGGCCTTTTTTCCATGCTAACTCTTGGCCTTCTTTGGACATGACCCAGTCAACAAACAATTTAGCGTTATCAATATTGCGAGCACCTTTAATAATGCTTACACCACCAATTTCATAACCTGTTCCTTCACACGGTGAAATCAATTCCAGTGGTGCGCCTTTTGATTGCTCAAGGGAATAATCATGTAAGAATCCAATACCGATAGCAATTTCACCACGCGCAGCGTTACGAGAAGGGGTAACACCTGATTTGGTGTATTGAGATATGTTTTTGTCGAGCGCTTTAAAGTAATTAAAGGCTTTATCTTCATCCCAAAGTTGAATGAAAGTCGCCAAAGCGGTATACGCTGTACCGGAACTTTGTGGATCAGCAATTTGAATTTCACCTTGGTATTCTGGCTTGGTCAAATCACTCCAGCAACGTGGGATTTCAATCCCTTTTTCTGCCAGTCTTTGCGTATTAACGCCAAAACCTAAAATTCCCATGTAAACGGCAGAAGAGTAATTGCCTTTGCGTTTGGCTGGGTCTTTAAATCCATCCATGATGAACTCAAGTTGAGGTGATGGGTAAGGTTGTAATAGATCCATCTCGCCGGCTTGAGATTGCGGATCTAATGTGCCTCCATACCAAACGTCTGCTCGAGGGTTATTTTTCTCTGCTTCGATTTTCGCTAATGTACTGCCTGAGCCATTACGAACAAAGGAAGTTTTTACATCGTATTTTTCTGAAAATGCCTTAGTTTCTGCTTCACACATGGCGTTAGTTGCACTGCAATATACGACTAATCGACCTTCAGCAAGCACTTGAGGTGCAGCCAATGCCGAACCTAAAATACAAGCCGCGAGTAAGGTGCGATGTAATTTATCTTTCATGTTTGTTTCCTCTTGTTATTTTCATCACTTAACGCAGGTGTAGGGAGGCGTTAAGTTCTCATCACATTCCTGTGATATCTTTTTTACTGCGCATTAGCAGTGAAATTTTGAAAACAACGTGAGGAAGAATTAAGGCATAGTGACAGCATTCCCTGCACGTTGTTGTGCTTTTAGAAAAGGTAGGATCAACAGTCCTATTAATGCAGCAGATAAGGTGATAACGCTGAAAAACCCTTCCCAACTAAATTGTTCAATAATCAGAGCGAGCGGGTAACTGGCTAATGCCGCGCCAAGATACCCAAATAACCCCACAAAACCCGTAGCGGTACCTGCCGCATCTTTGTGTGAACATTCAGCAGCAGCCATCCCAATCATCATTTGCGGGCCAAAAATAAAGAACCCAATCGAGAAAAAGCACCCTGAAAGCACCACAAAATTATTAATCGGTGTGAGCCATAGCGCAGCAACAGAAATAAAAATCCCCAACGCAAAAATCAAATTCATTGGTGCTCGATTGCCACGGAAAAATTTATCTGATCCCCAACCACCAAATAGTGATCCAAGAAACCCACCAATTTCGAACATAGAAACGGCCGTATTGGCTGAAAAAAGGTCATAGCCGTGTCGTTCAGTAAGGTATAAATTTCCCCAGTCGTTAATAGCTATGCGTACTACATAAACCAGAAAGTAAGAGCTACATAACAGCCAAATGTACTTATTGCCTAAAACGTAAATACGTAAAATTTGAGAAAAGTTAAGTCCTTTTCCTTCTGCCTCGTGGCGCTTTTCAAGAGCGTCGTTTCGCCATTCACCGACAGACGGTAACCCAAGGGTGATTGGTTTGTCTTGCATGCGAAAACACAACACCAGACCGACCACAATGGCCAAACAACCAGGAGCAATAAAACCGTATCGCCATCCAAAAGTGACAGCTATAAAGCCAATACTGAGGGGGATCAATGCACCACTTAAGTTGTGACAAGTATTCCAAATTGACCACCAGAATCCCCGTTCAGTTCTTGAATACCATGTGGTTAATAGTTTTGCGCATGGAGGCCAACCCCAACCCTGGAAAAAAGCGTTGAGTGTCCAAAGCACTGCAAATACAGCAAGTGATGAACTAAAACCAAACAGCACATTAATAACGCCAGTCGCTATCAAGCCCAACCCCATGAAATAACTTGGTTTTGATTGGTCACTCACCATGCCTGATACAAACTTAGAGAGACCATATGTCACGTAAAATAATGTGCCGAGAATGCCAAAATCTGAATGTTCTAGCCCTAGGTCACTTAGCATCGCAGGCATAGCAAAATTGAGACTTTTCCGCGTAAAATAAAACACCCCATAGCCAACGTACATCGAAAGCATTAAATGCAAGCGCCAATACCGGTAGGTTGCATCTATCTGAGATGACTCTATGGGGGCTGATGTTGGTTTTGATATCATAAAACCCATCATGCTTTGTTTCTCCCTAGTGCAAAATAATGGTATCGGACTGATTCATGAAATGAATGAGACAAAGTTATAAATGACTAGGAAATTTTCCTAGTTTGATGGTGTTGTGGATGGTTTTGTGGGCAAGTTAACAGTTATACGCGTACCAGGTGGAGCGAGAATAGACTTAGAATCAATAACAAAATGCCCACCGAGGGCGCTCACTCGTTCTTCTATCCCTAACAATCCTTGCCCTTTTGTTCGCCAGTCGCTTGGCAAGCCAATGCCATTATCTCGTAGTTCAACACTGAACATTTCTCCAGGAACAATACTTAATTGTACCGATGAAGCCTGAGCATGTTTGCAAACGTTATTCAATAATTCTTGAATGATCCGGTACAGAGTGACTGCGGTTATATCATCTAAACGTTCAGCAAAAATGCCAAAATTCAGGCTAAAATCAACGTTTCGCTCAGTAAATCTCATTTCACTTGCTAATTGCCGAATAGCATTTTCCAAACCAAGCTCATCTAATGCGTGAGGACGCAATTGGGTTAATAATTGGCGGGTAGAGGAGTGAATACGCATGGCTAGCGAATTGATAGTCTGTGCTATATGAGTCTGTTTTTCATTGGTTGAGAGTCGATCTGCCAGCATCGACTGAATTTGAATAGCAGTAATATTTTGTCCGATTTCATCATGCAACTCACGAGCTACAGATTTACGTATTTGCTCTTCGACATGTACTAATTGCCTTGTCAGCTGTTGTTTATTTCTTAATTCTTGCTCAAGTTTTCTATTTATTTGTGTTAGACGATGAGCCAACAAATACTGACGACTGATTGCGATACCCAATCCCAAGCCAACAAGCGCTTGGGTTGCAATGAAGCTTTGCAATTCCATATCCGATTCGAACGAACCTGTGACTTGTCTTGCTGTGGCAAGCAAAATACTGTTCATCATGCTAGCTAAAACACCACCTTGCCAGCCATATTGATATGCCATAAAAATATTAGGCAGCAAAAAAAGCAGTAAAGCTAACGGCTTTAATTGCTCAAGTAACACAAGCTCTGCAATCAAACCACCACTAAAAAACAGTAAGCACCACAGTAACGCGGAGGGTCGTAACGTCACTTCATGGTGAATGAGTGTCGGGGAAAGAGGGTTCCAAATCTGCTGATGCAAATAGTCGTATAGCAAAAAGAGAAACGGGGTTAGCAATACTCCGCCAGTAATGGTTGCAACGGTAACTTGAACAACATAATGAAATTCAAGCTCAAGCGGTTTTATCAACAACAGAACACCTGTACCGCAAATTAGCCCGTAAATTAAAGTCAAACCAGTAAGTGCCAAGATTTTTTGCCAATAGTCTTGCAATGAAGCCCAAAGAGACTGAAATGCAATAGCGAGCCAATAGGCGATTAAGGCAAATAACAAAAGCAGATATTCATGGCCAGGGCTCTCTAAAATCTGGCCTAATGACCACGCAATGAACATTTCGCATAGTGTAATGCCTAACCACAAGCGCCTCGGTGACAAGGTTAAAGTGGCTAACTTTAGTCCGGTTGGTAGAAGTAGACCTGCGAGTAGTAGATCGGGGGCTAGGTAATGGCTGATATTCCATAAACAAAACCAACTGATCGAATACAATACACAGGCAAAAACGTAGCTAAAACTAGAGGAAAGCGATAACCAAGATAAGCTTGCAGAAGAGGGTGAAAGAGAACGCATGATAGCGGTTACACCGACTCATTAGCCAATAACTGATGAGTGATAGCAAACCGAATCAAGTCAACATTATTGGAAAGCCCAAGTTTGCTAAGAATATTGGCACGATGTACATGAATGGTTTTGTGGCTTATGGATAAGTCATGGCCAATTTCTTTCACATCTTTTCCCAGTATTAGATGTTCAAACACCTCTCGCTCACGCTTTGTTAACCCTTCGAGTACCAAAGGAACCCCTGAAATGTTACTAAGGTTGATTAATGCATCCGCGCAAAGATAACGGTCACCGTTTGCAACGGTACGGATTGCACTGACAAGTTCGCCTGGGCCGCATCTTTTGGATAAATAACCACAAGCGCCAGCTTCTAATGCTTTGCTTACAAAAGAAGCTGAATCATAAATAGAAAGAATGATTGCTTTGAAATGGGGTTGAGATTGGCGCAATTTTTCTAGTAACACTAAGCCACTTTCATCAGGCATCGAAATATCAATAACTGCGAGGTCTACAGAGGCAGTCGACAAAACGCGGTATGCATCTCGAGCATTACTGTATTCACTATGTACTATGATGTCTGGTTCTACAGATAACAACTGTGCGAAACCGGATCGAACCATAATATGGTCATCGACTAAGGCAACTGAAATCATACGGGCATCCTATGCATTTGCCGCGATAGTCGCAGATGTATCAATAAGTATCAAAAACAAGCGTATGGGATGTGATTACTCTCCCGAAACTGATGTGTTAGCCAGTGACTTTAATTAAATTAACTGGCGTACACCGCAATTTTTGGCGGCTTAATGCCATGCTTTTTAAACTCTTTCATCACACGCAGGGTAATGTCCGTTTCGAAAAGCTTTTCATAAGCGGTATCGACCACGTAAGCCTTACAAGTTAATTGTATGGCTAAGTAGTTATCAGTGATTGTCTGTTTGACTAACACGGTTACGGGCTTGGGTAAGTGGATATAACGGCTCGATGATGCAGCTTCTTGGATTAAGTCTCGCGCCATGACAATGTCTTCATCCATTCCAACATAAAATGGGATCACCACCTGCATATCGAGAGCGCCATAGTTACCACTGACGGTGACTTCATTTAAGAATTTGTTGTTGGGAATCGTGATGATGTCGTCAGAAAGAGTTCGCATCCTAACAGAACGTAAACCGATGGTGATGATATCACCATAATTCCCTTCAAATGTGACACGGTCACCCACCTGAAATGGGCGGTCGATCATAACCGTTAGTCCGGCAATGAATGATGCGGCTAAGTCTTTCAGCGCAAAGCCCACAGAAACGGCAAGCGTACCACCTATTAATGCAAGTATTTGATCATTAATACGAAAACTCATCATAAACACAACTAAACCGGCCGTCATGTAGATAAAAAACTGCAAAAATGACTGAAGCTTTTGCAGTAACATTCGGTATTGCACAAATTGGCGGCCAATACTTTCTACCATCGAATTCATAAACTTAAGCAGTAACCAAGTCGATGCGATGACCAGCAGTGAGAAGAAGACACCACTCCAACGAATCAAACTGGCGAACTGTTGTATATGTTCTGCATTTGCCATCTCTTCAGTGGCAAAACATGGAGCAGCAAACAACAGGCTAGCTCCAATAATTATTACTTTTTTCATCAGTACATTAACCATTATTTTATTTCACCAGCAGATGTTGACGGTCGAGCACATTGGTAATGTGGCGGAACCAGTGGTCTGAGATCCTTGCTTTGTCCTCATTCCATTCGATAAACCCACGGCTTTGAAAGTAACGGAGAGTCCCAATGACTTCTGAAATACTCAACTGAGTACATTCAGATAGTTCTTCTGGTGAGGCAATTTCAAGCTGCACGATAGACCGGAGTACCGCCAGCATCGGTTTGGGCATTTTCTCCAATTCTTGAGATTCTGGAGCGTGAAAAAGACGAACCACTACTTGATCGGTTTCTTTATTGCGATTCAATGATAGACGGAAAAAACGCAGCGCCACGGTAGGGTTGCCATCGGAGTAATGCCACAAAATTCGATAGAATCCTTGTTTTGCACGTTCTTCTTCGGTTATTTCTTCTTGATCCCATTGCTTAGGAACTACCAATCCTTCAAAACTAATTGGCCTCTCTATATCGCGATTGATGCGGCTATCCAATAATTGCTGAATTTGCTTTTCGTTCCAACGGGGTAAGAAACTAACCCAATCAAATAACAATCGCTCACCTCTGGCTCTATCCACAAATCGCCAACTCGCTTTGGCGATTGCCATCACCACTCGATGATTTTTTTTAGATCGGCGAAGTAAGTTTGTTAGGCGGATTAAACCAGAAAGCCCCCCGACCATCGGTTTCACTAAACGTTGTGCATTATCAACAGCAATGAAATAAGTAACCTCACTTTTTCGTAGATATGCCAAGACTTGAATTTCACTTGCGTCTTCTTCTAACCCTAAGTTGAGAGCCAGTAATGAGAGCAATTCATTAAAACCTGAGTAAGGGCAACTTAGGTAGATTGGCTCTGCATTTTTGACTCGATGCAGAAGAGTATAAAGCAACGTTGTCGTGCCCACACCACGTTCACCGGAGACAACGCAAACCGCAGGACTATCGGTCATTAGATACTTAGAAAGCTGCTTGATTTCATCGCCCGCGTAGTCAATTAACTCACTGTCGATAGACCCAGGAAGAACGTAATTAAAATTTTCTTCACCTTTAATTCGAACCAAGTTCTGACTACCATTGGCATTACCGGTTTGTTTTGCAACCTCGATGCGAAATAAATAAGCGAGCGCTTGGCTAAAAAAAGTATATTCGGATAGGGCGGAAATGAGTTTGTGCTTTAAGGTATGTAATAAGAGCCAAATAGCGGTAATCGCTGTAGCAACGACTCGTAACACATAACTGTCTTTTTTGCTGATAGCCCATGCCACAAGAAGCGGGCGTTCATTTAACTTACTCGCTTCAGTAAACACTTTTTCTCGCCACAGTTGTAATACCGAAATGGTCACCAGTACAAACCAGAAAAATAGTGCGCTGTTTATCCAGTAATAAATAGTACCTTTGCCTAGGGTTCGCATTGAGATCTGCAAAATAACACCCGCGATTATCGTACTCCAAACATAACGGCGAATGGTGGATAAGCGCAATGCGGTCACTTCTTTGTTCGCCGAACGCGAACTACGAGACACAAATTCCAAAATAAAACTGACCGCAATAGAACCACCTAAAATCCACCACGTGAAAATTTCGAGGACAATTAGATGCTGTAAACTTGGTATCTGCGATAAAACCTGTAGCGATAACGTAATGGCAACCAACCATGCCAATGCTTTATTTGCGCGGCTTAAATACCAAATAATGCGTATCCACAACGCGGGGTTATCACGGTTTTTGATCTGAGTTTGGTGGAAGGTGGAAATAAGACGCTGACTGTTTGTCAACCACCAAGTCAAAACCAAATAAAAGAAGAACACTTTAAGTGCCGCCCAAATAACCGGGATAGGGGAGATAAGTAGATCACTGAGCAAAGATTTAAAACTGCGCAGCTGAAAATAAAATAAGTACTCAGCATTCAATTGCGTTAGCTGCCATTCCTGTTTTACTTGCTTTACGCCATAAGGACCAAAACCAGTAAGCTGTTCACGTGTAGCCTCACTTGCCAGTTGTAACAAACGCTGCTTACTTAAACTGAGACTATTTAGGGTTAAGTAGCTTGATTCAATTGCTGACCAGTCGACATCACTATTACGCTGCCGATATTGGTGAAGCTGAGATTCAAAGACCAGAATTTGCTTGCTTTGTTCAGCAAGTACCTGCGACAACAAATGCTGCACTCTCGCTCGCTCATCACCCGACATAAAGAGTGGTTCTGGAAGTTGGCTAACTTCGCTAGCAAGCTGATTAGCGGTATAATTGGCCTTTGATGTTGTCGCTTGGAAATCATACTCCCATTCTGCCTGTGCAGATTGAGCAAAAACAACCACAGCTAAAAATAAAAAGCGTAATAGAAAACGCATAGAATCACTTATCAGTAATGAATATATCGAATAAAAGTTTAGCCGATATATTGAAGAAAAATAGGAACTTAGTAATAAAAACAGTGTTAAGTCTCGTACCACACCATAAGTTTATCGTTGTCTCACTTATGAAGTGCCGTACAATAAGCAGGCTCTATATCATTAGCAGGCTGTTTTGCAAACAAAAACATCGCTTGCAGTTCAGAGCCTGAACAAGTAACGTTGCGCAGTTTTTTACACAATTCACATTTATTAAGGTACTGGTTTTGATCTCCACCGCGAATATCACTCAACAATTTGGCGCTAAGCCACTGTTTGAAAACATTTCCGTTAAGTTTGGCGAAGGTAATCGCTATGGCCTGATTGGCGCTAACGGTTGTGGTAAGTCAACATTTATGAAGATCCTAAGCGGAGAGCTTGAGCCTTCGAGTGGTAATGTTAGCTACGACCCGAATGAGCGCGTAGCGAAACTGAATCAGGACCAGTTTGCTTACGAAGAATTCACTGTTATTGACACCGTTATTATGGGTCATAAAGAATTGTGGAAAGTAAAGCAAGAACGTGACCGTATCTATTCTCTTCCTGAAATGAGCGAAGAAGATGGTATGAAGGTTGCGGATCTTGAAACTGAATTCGCTGAAATGGATGGCTACATGGCTGAGTCTAAAGCCGGTGAATTGCTACTTGCTGTCGGTATTCCTGTTGAACAGCATTTTGGGTTGATGAGCGAAGTGGCTCCAGGTTGGAAACTGCGTGTTCTATTGGCACAAGTTCTGTTTGCTGACCCGCATATCATGCTACTTGACGAACCAACCAACAACTTGGATATGGATACTATTCGCTGGCTAGAAGATACATTAAACCAGCGTAACTGCACCATGATCATCATCTCGCACGACCGTCACTTCCTAAACAGTGTATGTACTCATATGGCTGACTTAGATTACGGCGAACTACGTGTTTATCCAGGTAACTACGACGAATACATGACTGCAGCATCACAAGCACGTGAGCGTCTGTTGTCGGACAATGCGAAGAAGAAAGCACAGATCGCTGAGCTTCAAACGTTCGTCGCGCGTTTCTCTGCAAACGCATCAAAAGCAAAACAAGCCACTTCTCGTGCTAAACAGATCGATAAAATCCAATTAGATGAAGTGAAAGCGTCAAGTCGTCAAAACCCATTCATTCGTTTCGAGCAGTCTAAAGAGTTATTCCGTAACGCATTGGAAATTGAAAACCTAACTCAAGGTTTTGAAGATGACCTGTTCAGTAACTACAGCGCCATTTTTGAAGTGGGTGAGCGTGTTGCAATTATTGGTGAAAACGGCGTGGGTAAAACAACGTTGTTGAACACATTAGCAGGTGTCATTGAACCACGCTCTGGTTCATACAAATGGTCAGAAAACTCTAACATTGGTTATTATGCTCAAGATCATGCGCATGATTTCGCTGAAGACATGAACTTATTTGATTGGATGAGTCAATGGCGTCAAGAAGGTGATGATGAACAAGTGATTCGCAGCTTCCTTGGCCGTATGCTCTTCGGTCAAGATGATATCAAGAAATCAGTCAAAGTGATTTCTGGTGGTGAGCAAGGGCGTATGCTACTTGGTAAAATCATGATGCATAAACCAAACATGTTGTTGATGGATGAACCAACCAACCACATGGATATGGAGTCAATTGAATCATTGAACAATGCATTAGAAATTTACAAAGGCACACTGTTCTTCGTTTCACATGACCGCGTGTTTGTAGATTCATTAGCAACCCGTATCATTGAAATTCGTGACAATAAGATCACTGACTTCAAAGGTACTTACGCTGAGTTTTTAAACTCTCGCAGCAATAGCTAATAAATCAGTTTTACGCTTAACCTCTATTTCTAATAGGTTAATTTCCCCAAACTACTTGGAGTTGCAGGTAGGAAGGGTATAGCGAGGAAAACGAAATAGCCCAGTCGAATACTGGGCTATTTTTTTTAGATTGAATTGATAAGCTTAGCCTTTTACATCAAAGCTGATTTTTTCGGCACCGGTAAAGACTTGAAAACGTAGCCCCTTAGCACGAGCGATAGTGGTAATGCCAAATTGCTTGGCTAAATCTAGCCCCATTTGCGTCACACCAGAACGAGACAGCAATACAGGAATACCCATTTGCGCGACTTTAATCACCATTTCAGACGTTAGCCGCCCCGTGGTGTAGAAAATTTTATCCTCACCACTTTGTTGATTCAGCCACATTTCGCCAGCTAACGTATCAACAGCGTTATGACGACCAACATCTTCAATAAAAGAAAGCACCTTGTCACTTTGACAGATGGCACAGCCATGAACAGCTCCCGCTTTTTTATAAGTGTCGTTATAGTGGGTAAGAGCCTCTAAGGCCGAGTAAATCTCTGACTGTTTAAGTGGGGTTTGTGGCACTTGGTAGTTTTCAAGTTGTTTCATCACGTTGCCATACATCGTGCCTTGTCCACAGCCAGAGGTGACGGTTTTTTTCTTTAACGCTTTATCCAAATGATCAATATTTTCTTTAGTAATCACCGCGGCCGAATGAGTTTGCCAATCAATAATAATCGACTCAAGCGCGGTAGGATCAGATATAAAGCTTTGGTTTTTCAAGTAACCAAGCACCAATGATTCAGGACGAGATCCTAACGTCATCAAGGTCACAATTTCTTTCCAATTTAACATTACGGTTAATGGCCGTTCACAGGCAATTTGCTGAGTCAGTTTTTCACCGTATTCATCAAACACTTCTACTTCTATGGTTTGTAAAGGGTTCTCGCTAGTTTTAATTATGGTTGGCTTACCCACTGTGTGATCCTATTTATTGGAGTGAATGATCAAATCTCTGACTGCGTTTTGACAAGCAATTATTATTCCACTGTTTAATGAAAATAAGGCCACTAGAAATTGGATAAAGTCTAATCTTTAATACAGTTGTGAAGAAGACAAGTACGTTATGCTGAATAGGTGGCGTAATTCTTGCTGTTACGTGTTTAATTAATAACTTAAGTAGGTGAGACATGTCTACATCTTCATCAGAACTTCTAGGCGCAGGAAAGAGTGATTTCTTATGGCCAATCGAATGCGACCTCATTGCACATGACATTACCGCTGGTATGTGGGTGACGAAACAATGGCAGTTGGTGGGGTTCAACCTCCAACCGGTAGCTGTATCTCCTACAATCTCGCTCTTGGAACTCTATAGAGATGAAAGGACTGATTACCGTTTTAATTTAAGCTCTCAGCAACCCAAGTTATTTCTCGTTTTGGAAAATATTGACATTGACCAAGAGCCTAAAATAGTCAAATTGACCGCCTCACAAAACGTCGCTTCACGTTATATGGATGGCGACTATCTGGTGTTGTCTAACGACATGCCACTTGCAGTACAAGCATGGATGGAAGCCTTTATTGGACGTCATGGCGAGCTATTAGAACAGCGTCGTAAAAAACGTAAAGGAGCAGGGCGTGCCAGCGGAAACTAAAGGATTTTTATCAAGATGGTCACTGCGAAAATTGTCTGAGGCTGAGGCCGAACCTGAATCTGAAATTGAGCCCAGTGGGGAAGAGTCGATTGATCTCTGCATAACTCAAGAAGAGGAAACAGCTTCGTCAGACAACGAAAACAGCATCGCTACACTATTGACCTCTACAGCAGAGGCCAGTGTTAAGAAAGCGGCATTGCGTCAATTGTTTTTAAATGGCGATTTTAGTGAAATCGATATGTTGGATGATTACAACCAAGACTTTAATCAAGTCAGTAACCTGTCGACAGAGGCCGTTGCAAAACTTCGCGACTGGATGAATGAAGAAAACGAGGAAACCAACGAAGAGAATATCGCTGATACAGAAAATGCAGCTGAAGGGGATGAAATTATAGTAGAAAACGCTCAACAGCTGACAGAGACAAAAAATACCACATAAAGTGTCGGTACATTTTGACTTACTCACCATGAGTCATTACTGAGACAAAATGTCGCACTTTATGTGTGGGTTTGATATCTCAGCGCTATAATTCATTTAATTATCTGATAATTAAGTAAATTAGTTATGGAATGGTATTTGCTAAGTTCATTTTAATCGAACATTAGTGTTCTAAATGGAACTGAGCAATGCTAAAACAATTCTTACAGCAAGCGACATCAAAAAATGGTAACGCTCGAGCGTATGCCATTGAGCATACGGTTGAACTCACCAATTTAATCCCACCAACCGTAAGCTACGAAAGTGGCGGTCATACGCTAATTCTAGGCCCTACAGCCATCATTATTCGTACCGCAGAGCAACTGTCGAGTATGGCCTCACTGACACTTCTTTCCATAGATGGCGAACCAGGAGCACATCCTAACCTTTATTTTGCCGATACGGTTGAAGTGTCCGGTTTTCTTGGGGCGTTTCAAGTTAACGTCGAAAATCGTGGTGCGAGTCATAACCTCGCTAAAGTCGCGATTGCTCTCGACTGCTTTGATGTGGTTCTCGACTTGTCTTTGAATGGATTTATGGCAGAAGAAGTTCCTGTGCCCGGATATTATCCTGTCGGTCGTGGTTATCCAACTTTAGCTGATGCACTTAGTGAAATTCCAACTCTGATGGGCACCTTTGATAAACCGAAATATTTTCGCCTCGATACCGATCTCTGCGCCCATAGTTCACGCGGAGTTAAAGGGTGCGAGCGATGCGTTGATGCTTGTCCAGCCGGAGCCTTGACCAGTGAGGGCAATGATAAAACTGGGCACCATATCCAAATTAATCCTTACCTTTGCCAAGGTATAGGAACTTGCGCGACATCGTGTCCAACAGAAGCCATCCACTATGCTTTGCCAAACCCAACTGATACGCAAAAATTTATAGAACGTCTTTTGGCCAACTATGAGTCTGCCGGCGGCATCAACCCAATTGTGTTGATCTGCAGTTCTCGCCATGAAAGCTACAACTTAATGGCATTACAAGTCTTACCGGATAACGTCATTCCCGTTATCGTTGAAGAACTTCCTTCGGTGGGTATTGATACTTGGTTTGCAGCGCTCGTTAATGGAGCAAGCCAAGTGTTGTTTGCCGCTAGCCGTCACATGCCTGAAACTATTATTCGTATTCTTAATCAAGAAGTGGGAATGGCCCAGCTCCTGCTAACGCAGCTTGGTATTGCCAAAGAGAGCATTGATGTTCTTTATTTAGAAACACTACGTGAAGGGCCTCCAACATTAATGGACACGTCTTTTGATCTCGCTTTAGGGGATTTAGAAGGTAATAAACGCCAACGGCTATTTACCGCACTTGACGCCTTAGCGACATCTCGTATTCCTGAAGATAACATAGTGGCACTACCCAGCACTGCATCTTATGGGAAAGTAAGCTGCAACACTCAAGATTGCACACTTTGCATGAGTTGTGTGGCGGTTTGTCCAACCCGCGCACTGCATCATTCGGGGGATTCGCCAACCCTTCATTTTATTGAACAAGACTGTATTCAGTGTGGTTTGTGTGCCAAAGCCTGTCCAGAACAAGCGTTATCACTGACGCCACAAATGAACTGGGATAAAGCGTCTCGTCAACAAGTCCAAACGCTCCATGCCGAAAAACCTGCCGAATGTTTACGCTGCCATAAACCTTTTGCCCCGCAATCGATGATCACCATGCTGCAAAATAAGTTACGTGGTCACTCTCAGTTCGCAGATGCTGCAGCACTTAACCGTATTGCGATGTGTGAGGACTGCCGAGTGGTCGATATTTTCGAAGGCATGGCAGAAGATCCACACCAACAGTTGAACTACTAAGGATAACTAACGTGGAACACAAAACAGACGACTTAACTCATTTAGGACAATCAGTACGTTTTGAGATTTATCTACTGCTTGCAATGCTGCTTAGGCAAAAACCGAGCGCAGAGTTAATGGATTTTCTCACTCAGTTAGACATTGAAAATAACGATACTGATATGGCAAAAGCATGGCTCGAGTTAAAGAACTCAGCCAGTCATGCTGTTGATACCGATGACGAATTTCAAAATCTCTTTATTGGTATTGGCCGCGGAGAAGTCGTTCCATTCGCCTCTTGGCATCTGACTGGTTCCTTAATGGAAAAGCCACTTGCACAACTAAGACAAACCCTACTTACACTTGGTTTTGAAAGAGCTGAGGGTGTGAAAGAGCCTGAAGATCATATCTCTGCAATTTGTGAAGTCATGAGCTATCTATGCGAACAGCCAGAAGAGCAGCAGAAAATGTTTTTTAATCAACATATTGGGCCTTGGTTTAACAAATTAGTTGAGCAAATAAGGCAAGCAAGTCATGCCAAGTTTTACCTCAGTGTGGCCAATTTAATGTACACCTTTTTAACTATTGAGCAGGTGAAATTCACCCAAGCACCTGAAGGTGCGAAGAACGCCCTCAAAATTGATGTAAAAAATTTAACAGACTCACTTCAGAGTCACTAATTTATATACCCAAATCACTTGGAGTTACAGGTAGAAAAGGTATAGCAAAAGAGATGCGTCGTTAGCATCCATAGATAGCCGGTTTAAAACGGGCAGAGGAAGCATTCAATGAAGAAAGATAAAGAAGTTGATAACTGTCGTCGAGACTTACTCAAAGGGCTAGGTACAGCAGCTATCGTGGGAGCAGTGGTATCAGGCACTGCTCAAACAGCAGTGGCTTCTGAACATGTGGTTCCAAACAATGATGATGTAAAGAAAAATGGTTACCACGAAACTCAACATATTCGTGATTATTACGACACTCTGTAGGAGCAACTGACAATGAAATTATCAAAACGCTCCGATAGCGTAATGAAAGAGCATGACAAACTAGGCATTAGTCGTCGTACTTTTATGAAAAACAGCTCATTAGCGGCTGGTGGTGCGGTTGCAGGCGCGGCTTTATTTACTCCCGGCATGATGAAAAAAGCACAAGCTAAAAGTGTTGATCCTACGGTAAAAACTGAAGTGAAGCGTACTATTTGCTCTCATTGCTCGGTGGGCTGCGGTATTTATGCCGAAGTGCAAAATGGGGTCTGGACAGGTCAAGAACCTGCATTTGATCACCCATTTAATGCTGGTGGACACTGCGCTAAAGGCGCTGCCCTGCGTGAACATGGCCATGGTGAAAGACGCTTAAAATACCCAATGAAACTTGAAAACGGCAAATGGAAAAAACTGTCGTGGGATCAAGCAATAGAAGAAATTGGCAACAAAGTATTAGACATTCGCAAAGAATCTGGGCCGGACTCCGTCTATTGGTTAGGCAGTGCGAAACACAGCAATGAGCAAGCCTACTTGTACCGCAAAATGGCTTCATTATGGGGTACCAACAACGTCGATCACCAAGCTCGTATTTGCCACTCAACAACGGTTGCTGGCGTTGCAAATACATGGGGCTACGGTGCCATGACAAACTCATTTAATGACATGCATAACTGTAAATCGATGCTGTTCATTGGCTCAAACCCAGCAGAAGCGCACCCGGTTGCAATGCAGCATATCCTGATCGCTAAAGAGAAAAACAGCTGTAAAATAGTGGTAGCAGATCCTCGTCGTACGCGCACAGCAGCAAAAGCGGATCATTTCGTATCACTACGTCCAGGAAGTGATGTTGCCTTTATTTGGGGCGTGTTATGGCACGTATTCCAAAACCAATGGGAAGATAAAGAATTCATTCGCCAGCGCGTATTTGGTATGGATGAAATTCGTGATGAAGTCGCGAAATGGACACCAGCCGAAGTCGAGCGTGTAACAGGTGTTAGTGAAGAAGAAGTCTACCAAACTGCAAAAATACTCTCTGAAAATCGCCCTGGATGCATTGTATGGTGTATGGGAGGTACGCAGCACACCACGGGTAACAACAACACTCGTGCTTACTGCGTCTTGGAGTTAGCTTTAGGTAATATTGGTAAATCTGGCGGTGGTGCAAACATTTTCCGTGGTCACGACAACGTACAAGGTGCGACGGATTTAGGTGTCCTATCTGATACCTTACCCGGCTACTACGGCCTATCTGAGGGAGCATGGCGTCACTGGGCGAAAGTGTGGGATCTTGATTTCGAGTGGATAAAAGATCGGTTCGACAGCGGTACTTACGGCGGTGCAACACCAATGAATACCTTTGGTATTCCGGTTTCTCGTTGGATCGACGGCGTGTTAGAGAACAAAGATAACATTCAGCAACGTGAAAATATTCGCGCTATGTTCTATTGGGGTCATGCGGTCAACTCGCAAACCCGTGGTGTTGAAATGAAAAAAGCGATGCAAAAACTGGATATGATGGTGATTGTTGACCCGTATCCAACCGTTGCCGCTATTATGAATGATCGCACTGATGGTATTTACCTTCTGCCTGCGACAACTCAGTTTGAAACTTACGGCAGTGTCACGGCTTCTAACCGTTCGATTCAATGGCGTGATCAAGTTATTGAACCTCTTTTTGAGTCAAAGCCTGATCATGAAATAATGTATTTGATGAGTAAAAAGCTAGGTATCTCCGAGCAATTATTCAAAAACATCCGCATTGAAAACAATCAACCGCTTATCGAAGACATCACTCGTGAATTCAATAAAGGAATGTGGACTATCGGTTATACCGGTCAAAGCCCTGAGCGTTTAAAAGCACATCAACAAAACTGGCATACCTTCCATAAGACGACATTAGAAGCAGAAGGTGGGCCTGCTAATGGTGAAACTTATGGTTTACCTTGGCCATGTTGGGGAACGCCTGAAATGAAACACCCTGGCACACATATCCTTTACGACACGTCTAAACCAGTAGCTGAAGGTGGCGGTAACTTCAGAACGCGTTTTGGCGTGGAATTTGAGGGTAAAAGCTTATTAGCCGTCGATAGCTATTCTAAAGGTTGTGAAATTGAAGATGGTTACCCTGAGTTTACTGATAAGCTTCTAAAACAATTAGGGTGGTGGGGTGACTTAACCGCACAAGAACAAGCTGCGGCAGAAGGCAAAAACTGGAAGACTGACTTGTCAGGTGGCATCCAACGTGTGGCGATAAAACACGGCTGTATTCCATTTGGTAATGCAAAAGCTCGCGCCATTGTATGGACATTCCCAGACCGTGTACCTTTGCACCGGGAGCCACTGTATACCCCTCGTCGTGATTTAATTGCTGATTACCCAACATGGGATGACAAAGACGCAATTTTCCGTATGCCAACTTTGTATAAATCGATTCAACAGCAAGATAAATCTAACGAGTATCCGATCATCCTAACATCAGGCCGTTTGGTTGAATACGAAGGGGGTGGTGAAGAAACACGTTCAAATCCATGGCTTGCCGAGCTACAACAAGAAATGTTTGTTGAGGTAAACCCCAAAGATGCCAATGATTTAGGCTTCAAAGATGGAGAAATGGTTTGGGTTGAAGGGGCTGAGAAAGGCAGAATTCACGTCAAAGCCATGGTAACTCGTCGTGTCAAACCAGGCATGGCATTCATTCCATTCCACTTTGGCGGTAAGTTCCAAGGTGAAGACCTACGCCATAAATACCCTGAAGGCACCGACCCATATGTGATCGGTGAGTCAGCAAACATTGCTACAACCTATGGCTACGACCCTGTAACACAAATGCAGGAAACCAAAGTCACTCTCTGTAACATTCGCAAAGCGTAAGGAGCTTACAAATGGCTAGAATGAAATTCCTTTGTGACACCAAGCGCTGCATCGAATGTAATGGCTGTGTCACCGCATGTAAAAATGAAAATGATGACGCACTTGAGTGGGGTATTCAACGTCGCCGAGTCGTTACATTAAACGATGGTGAACCAGGAGAAAATTCGATCTCAGTGGCTTGCATGCATTGTACTGACGCACCTTGTATGGCGGTTTGCCCAGCAGACTGCTTTGAGCACACTGAAGATGGAATTGTGCTCCACAATAAAGACCTGTGCATTGGTTGCGGCTACTGTTTGTTTGCCTGCCCGTTTGGTGCGCCTCAATTTCCTAAACAATCAGCTTTTGGTGAACGCGGGAAAATGGACAAATGCACATTCTGTGCTGGCGGACCAAATACAGAACCAGGTTCAGAGGAAGAGCGTAAAAAATATGGTGCAAACCGTATTGCTGAAGGCAAATTACCGATGTGCGCCTCATTATGTTCAACAAAAGCTTTGATTGCTGGTGACGCAGAGAAAGTCTCTGATATTTTTCGACAACGTGTCGTAGAACGTGGAGCAAAAGGCGCTGGTTGGACAGACGGTGAAGACCTTTCCTACGACGCTAGTAAAAGCTAAAGATGGAGAGGAGTATGTTACAACGCATAAAACGTGCAACTCTCGCTATGCTGCCTGTATTGGCAGCACTAGCGATGCTATGTTCACCGCCTAGCTTTGCTAAAGATGAAACCACTCCTGTGGTTGAAAGAGAAATGACACAATTAGCTGGTGCTGATTTTTGGCAACAGGTGAGGCAAGGTGAGGTGGGGTACACCACATCGCAATCACCAGAACATGGCATGTTGATCAGCGCCCCTGGGGAGGCATGGTTTTTACTTAAAGAAAAATGGATGTCTCCTGCGGGCGCTATCGCCATTTTCGGTAGTATTACCATGGTCATTTTGGCGTATGTGGTAGTTGGACCAATCATGCTCAGCGCTCCACGAACGGGTAAAAAGATCAAACGCTGGTCTCGATGGGACCGAGCATTACACTGGAGCATGGCATTTACCTTTTTAACTCTCGCATTTAGCGGCCTAATGTTGGTTTACGGTAAGCACTTCTTAAAACCGTATGTACCAACTGAGCTATGGGGGTGGGTGATTTTCGTTGCCAAACAATACCACAATTATATGGGGCCTCTATTTTTTATACTGCTGATATGTATGTTATTAAAATGGTGGCGTAAATCATTGTTTAATCAGACAGATATTAAATGGTTCATGAAATTCGGTGGGATGGTTGGCAAGTATAAAGGAAGTCACCCTTCGGCTGGGTTTTCTAATGGGGGTGAAAAGGCCATTTACTGGTTATTGATTGTCTTTGGTGCAGCGGCAGCAATCAGTGGCTTGATATTGGATTTTCCGATCTTCGGGCAAACGCGACGTGACATGGAGTTTTCAAACCTTATGCACATGTTCTCAGCGCTTATTTTAATCTGTGGCTTTATCTTCCATATCTATATTGGTTTATTTGGAATGGAAGGGGCATTAGAAGGCATGGTTACGGGTGAAGTCGACGAAACCTGGGCTAAGGAGCACCATGATCTATGGTATGCCGAAATACAAAATGCAGATTATAAAGGCACGGAAAGCAGTGATGATCCAGTGAAAGAGGGAAAAGCCCATGAACAATAACGTTATGAGCAATAACCGAAAAAGCATATGGTTTGTCTATATTGCAAGTTTACTCACACCTTTTACTTGTTTAATTTCAGGGGTGATTGCCATTATTTATGCAGGATATCGGCTTGATAAAAATCAAGATGGTGAGGTTGCTAATTCCCATTATTACGGTCTTATTCGTAGCTTCTTTTTGTACCTGACATTCTTTGTTGTATTGCTAGTCACCGTTGCCACTTCAAATGGCGTTTTGGTTGGGCTCAATGACTATTGGTATAAAAGCTCATGGATTGACACGATAAGTTATGTAATCCCTATCATCGGTGCCGTATTTGCTTTATTAGCCATCCTAGTTTGGCTTGCTAGAATAGTACAAGGTATGCAGCAATTGAGAAATAACCAGCCTCATCAACCCTCTAAAGGGCCAAATCTATAATCTATAAGCCCAGTTTCATGCTGGGCTTTTTTACGCCATATATTAGTGCGCATCAAAAAAGGGCGAACGATCCAAGTTGGTGCAATGGGTGAGATATATCATCCATTTCGACAATAAGCCTAATTGATACATGTAACTAATAATTCAATATTATTCATTGGGTTAGCTTGCATTTTATTTTTATTGATTCATCTATCTATTTTCGGAACAAATCTTGCTGAAAAGCTGGCTAATACAAGCATTTCCCCGATTTGGTGAAGTGATAATCAAGTAGCACAGGATTGGTGCGCAACATTGATGGAGAATCACTAAGATGACTCAAACCGTAAGTCAGGTACAAGGTGCTGTACAAGCCCTGACCCAAAGTTCAGATACCCTTTTTTTATTACTCGGTGCAATCATGGTGTTTTTAATGCACGCCGGATTCGCTTTTCTGGAAGTAGGAACCGTTCGTAAGAAAAACCAAGTGAATGCCTTGGTGAAGATTCTTGCTGATTTCGGGGTTTCAACCATCGCCTACTTTTTTATTGGCTATTGGGTGGCATACGGTGCGAACTTCTTTGCTGATGCGCAGACGCTTTCTCAAGGAAATGGGTATGAATTGGTTAAGTTTTTCTTCTTATTGACTTTTGCAGCAGCGATACCTGCGATTGTTTCTGGTGGTATTGCTGAAAGGGCGCGTTTCTATCCTATTCTCATAGCAACTTTTTTTACTGTAGGCCTAGTTTATCCTTTCTTTGAAGGCATGATTTGGAATGGAAACTTTGGTGTCCAGAATTGGTTTGAAGTTCAATTTGGCGCAGGGTTTCATGATTTTGCAGGATCGGTCGTTGTACATGCTGTCGGCGGTTGGATTGCACTAGTTGCAGTCATATTTCTTGGCATGCGTAAAGGACGGATTCGCGCAGGAAAACACACCAACTTTGCCCCCTCAAATATTCCATTTTTAGCGTTGGGTGCATGGATTCTTTGTGTCGGTTGGTTTGGCTTTAACGTGATGTCAGCCCAAACACTTAATGGTATTAGTGGTCTCGTCGCCATGAACTCCTTACTTGCGATGACCGGTGGTATCTTAGCGGCACTGATTGCTGGTAAAAATGACCCAGGCTTTATCCATAATGGTCCTTTGGCTGGTTTAGTTGCCGTTTGTGCCGGCTCAGATTTGATGCATCCACTTGGTGCACTCGTGACTGGTGCTGTGGCTGGCGTACTGTTTGTCTGGTTATTTACTCAACTGCAGAATAAAACAAAAATCGACGATGTACTCGGCGTATGGCCCTTACACGGTGTATGTGGTGCTTGGGGGGGAATTGCTGCCGGTATTTTTGGGCAAACCGCATTGGGAGGGCTAGGGGGCGTAAGTTTGACCGTACAGCTACTTGGAACACTACTAGGTATTATTGTCGCTGTTGTTGGCGCGGCCATCGTTTATGGCACGCTAAACGCGGTGACAGGGTTACGCCTCTCAGAAGAAGATGAATTTAATGGTGCAGATTTAGCCATTCACAAAATCTCATCTCTCAACGAAGATTAATCATATCGAGCGAGGTGAAGGGTTACTTTCACTTCGCTTAAGTCACAAAATTAGCCAAATTCATAGCCGTTTTATACTATGGTCTAATCCTCAAAACTATTGTTGTTATTGCATCAGTGCTAAGCTAGCAAGAAAGTGAGCAATAAGGACATCGCATGAATTTCCCCTACAAAAATATTGTTATCCTCACTGGCGCTGGTATTTCAGCCGAATCAGGCATCAAAACTTTCCGAGCTCAAGACGGATTGTGGGAAAACCACCGAATTGAAGATGTTGCCACGCCAGAAGGTTTTGCACGCAACCCTGATCTTGTTCAAGACTTCTACAACCAACGACGTCGTAAACTCCAATCCGATGCTATCCAGCCGAACGCAGCGCATATCGCTTTGGGTAAGCTAGAACAAGAGTCAGAAGGGAAGGTGACAATCATTACCCAGAACATTGATAATCTCCACGAACGAGGAGGCAGCACCAATGTGATTCATATGCATGGCGAACTACTAAAAGCACGCTGTAGTGCTTCTAATCAAGTAATTGAGCATAAAGATGACATATTGACTGGCGAACTTTGCCATTGCTGCCAGTTCCCAGCGCAAATGCGACCACATATTGTCTGGTTTGGAGAAATGCCATTGCGTATGGGAGATATCTATTCAGCGTTAGAAGAGGCAGATCTCTTTATTTCTATTGGTACTTCTGGCGTTGTTTTTCCAGCCGCGGGTTTTGTACATGATGCAAGAATGCACGGAGCACATACCATTGAAATCAATCTAGAACCAAGCGCAGTTGAAAGTGAATTCGAAGAAAAGCGTTATGGAAAAGCCAGCATCGAAATACCGCAACTGGTGGAAGAGTTATTGGCGCTAGAAATGCCAAAAAAGAAACACGCCTAAATTAGGGCGTGTTAATTGTTGCTATAACAGAAAAGCGGCTTAATGCCGCTTTTCTACTTCTTAAATGAAATTTAAATTAATTGTTTACTTTTAACTTTTGGAAGTATTCATCGTAAAGCACATTCGCTTCACCCACTTCATCTTGCCAACTACCGCTATCCATTACTGATTGCGGAGGGAAAATGTTTGGATCATTGGCGAACTCTTTTGGCAATAACTGATACGCGGTTTTAACTGGCGTTGGGTAACCAATTTCTAGAGCAATTTTCGCTGCATTTTCAGGGCGTAGTAAGAAATCGATCATCTTATGAGCTGCTTCAACATTTTTGGCTCCAGAAGGGATTGCTAAACTATCCATCCAGAAAATTGCCCCTTTCTCTGGCCAGATAATATCAATTGATGCACCTTCTTGACGTGCCATGTAAGCCGAACCATTCCAAAGCATTCCTAATGAGACTTCACCAGCCAAATAAGGGTTAGCCGGGAAGTCGGAATTAAACACCAGTACGTTAGGGATAAGTTTCTTCAGCTCTTCGTAAGCCGCTTTAATTTCTTCTGGGTTGGTGGTATTGGTTGAATAACCTAATTTACTCAACGCAATGTGGAAGACTTCACGAGCGTCATCCATCATCATCAATTGACCTTCCCATTTCGCATCCCATAAGTCACCCCAATTTTTAATAGATGACTTATCTAGCATATCAGTATTAATACCAATACCGGTTGCACCCCAGATGTAAGGAATTGAATATTTATTATTTGGATCAAAAGACTTGTCTAGGTAATTAGGATCAAGGTCAGCAAAGTGTGCGAGTTTAGAATGGTCGATTTCCTGCAGCATCTCTTCTTTGCGCATTTTCGATACAAAATAAGTAGATGGGACGACAAGGTCGTAACCCGAACCTTGAGTTTTCAATTTAGCATACATGCTTTCATTGGATTCATAGGTTGAATAGATAACTTTAATACCGGTCTCTTTGGTAAAGTCTTCTAGTACGTCACGGGGGATATATTCAGACCAGTTATAGAAATAAAGTTCTTGGTCTGCAGCCATTGCAGGGGTAGTGAATAGAGTCGCTGCGCATAGTGCGCCTGCATACAATTTACTTTTCATTACGGTTCCATTTTAGTCGGTGCCAAAGCTAACTAGGCAAGAGTGCGTGATGCGAAAGCACAAAGTATATCATTTTAAACGAAAATAGGCAGCGAATGCTGCCTATTTCCTACTTTTTAACGAATTATTGGCCAGCTTTTAGCTTCATGAAGTACTCTTCATATTTTACAGTTTTATCACCGACAGCGGCTTGCCACTCAACTCGATCTAAATCTTCTTGAGATGGGAACAGAGCAGGGCTGTCTTTGAATTTCTCATTAGAAGCTTTCACACCAGTTAAATAGCCAGTGTCACGAGAAATTTGCTCAGCGATTTCAGGACGAAGCAAAAAATCGATCATCTTGTGTGCTGCTTCTACGTTTTTCGCACCAGAGCTGATGGCGAAGTTATCAACCCAACCAATACCACCTTCTTTAGGGAAAACTAGCTTAATGGGTAAACCTTCATTTTGCGCAGCAGCAGCAGAACCATTCCACAACATACCTAAGCCTACTTCACCAGAAAGATAAGGTGCAGCAGGGTTGTCTGAGTTAAAGACCAATACATTTGGCATTAACTTTTGTAGTTCAGCGTAGGCTTCATCGATTTGTTTTTCGTCTGTTGTGTTACCAGAATAACCTAACTTGCGAAGTGCAATATGGAAAACTTCACGAGTGTCGTCCATTAGCATCAACTGACTAGCTAGTTCCGGTTTCCAGAGATCACCCCAACTTTGGAAGTCGTTAGGATCGTACATATCAGTATTAACGGCTAGGCCAGTGATAGCAACTACGTGTGGAATCGAATAATCGTTATTAGGATCATAGGGTTTATTTAGATAGTTGCTATCAAGGTTTTGGAAATTACTTAATTTCGATTTATCGATCTTTTGTAGCATGCCTTCATCGCGCATTTTTGACACGAAGTAGGTAGATGGAACCACAAGATCGTAACCTTCATTGTGTGTTTTTAGCTTTGCATACAAAGTTTCATTCGACTCATAAGTTGAATAAATCACTTTGATGCCGGTCTCTTTAGTAAACTGTTCTAAGAGGCTGCTATTGATGTACGGCCCCCAGTTCATGAATACTAGTTCCTTGTTTTCGTCCGCTGTTACTGCTCCAGAGAACAAAGAAAGCGCACATGCACTACCAGCTAATAGAGTAGCCCATTTTTTCATTGACGTTAGCTCCAAACCAAACGTTGCCTACGTTGTAGGCGTTAGATAGAAAAACAGAATGACTGACTGCCATTCTGTTTCGTGTAAAGTATTACAACTTGGCAATTCTACTGTACTTTTTCCTTGGCTACCAACTGTGATGCAATAACCAGTAGCAAAGAAACAACCAACATTACCGTAGCTAAAGCATTTACCTCCGGAGAAATACCCACTTTAACCATTGAGTAAATCTTTAACGGTAGAATTTCATAAGTAGGGCCGGTCACAAACGAACTAATGATCACATCATCTAAAGACAGTGTGAAACTCAACAACCAACCAGCTGCAACCGCAGGTTTAGCCAGTGGCAGGATAATTTTTTTCAAAATAACCCATTCACCAGCACCCAGATCTTTTGCCGCTTCTAGCATTTTCACATCAAACCCGTTGAGGCGGCTATAAACTGTCACCACAACAAAAGGTAAACAGAAAGTAATGTGGGCAATCAGCAGCGTAAAGAAACCTAACTGAGCACCTAATACTAAGAATAGTGCAAGTAGCGAAATTGCCATGACAATATCTGGGGACATCATCACAACAAACAACATGCCATTAACTGCACGCTTTCCCTTAAATTGGTAACGGAATAGGGCAACAGCCGTCAGGCTACCGATAATGGTTGCTGCGGTGGCTGAAAACACGGCAATATTGAGTGAATGCCAGGCGGCTTGAACCAAGCTGTCATTGGCAGCCAAAGCGTGGTACCACTTAGTGGTAAATCCACCCCATTTGATACCAAACTTATTTTCATTAAATGAGTTAACGATCAGCACAATGATTGGCAAATACAAAAATGCATATACCAAGCTCATAAAGCTAAATCTAATTGTTTTTGCCATTAGTCTAGCTCCACTTTCTTATTCAGTAACTTACCAGCACGGTAGTAAGCATACAGCATCACCGCCATAGCAAGAGTGAGTGCAATACTGGTCGCAGCGCCAAATGGCCAATCGCGAGCATTAAGAACCTGACTCTTAATTACGTTACCGATCAATAAGTTTTTCGCTCCACCTAACAAGTCAGCAATGTAGAACATTCCTAATGCAGGCAGTAACACTAGTAAGCAACCGCCAATAATGCCAGGCATCGTCAGTGGCAAAACAACTTTTAGTAAGGTTTGAAGTTTATTGGCGCCAAGGTCGCGCGCTGCTTCTATATAAGTACCATCCAACTTTTCAATCGCTGAATAGAGCGGAAGAATCATAAAAGGAAGCAAGATATAAACTAAACCAATCATCACAGCGGTTTCGGTGTACATAATACGTAATGGTTTATCAATAATATCTAAACCAAGTAATGCTTGGTTTAAGATACCTTGTGTGCCTAAAACAATTTTTAATCCGTAAGTACGGATCAGTGAATTGGTCCAAAAGGGCACAATCACCAAGAACAGCATGATAGGACGCCATTTTGCAGGCATCTTGGCAACAATATAAGCAAACGGATAACCGATAACTAAGCACAGCAAGGTTGCCACAATGGCCATATAAAAAGAGTGCATTAGCACTTTGGCATACAGTGGATCTAGTAGACGCGTATAGTTATCCAGTGTGAATGTAAGCTCGATTAAATTAGCTTCATCACGAGTCAAAAAGCTAGTACCGATAATCATTAGGTTTGGGATCAATACAAACAGTACTAACCACCCAACAATCAGTGTGATAATAGCATTTTGAAGACTAAGCTTCTTGCTCATCATCGAGTACTACCTCCCAGCTTTCCACCCAAGTTATTGCGACTTTTTGACCAAGAGAGTGATCAACATCAGGATCATCTTCGTTGAAAAATTCGCTTACTGTTACACGCATGCCTGATTCTAATTCAACGACAGATTCAAGAGTCATTCCTTTGTAGGTACGCTCTGTCACGTGGCCCACAATGCCTCTTTCTTCCGATTCTTTGATTTCTTCGATGCGAAGATCTTCAGGGCGCAACAATACTTGTAATTTGTGTCCGGGTTGTACATCTTGGTCGTGATACACCACGGATTCAACACCTTCGATATGGGCTCGAATGCGTTTCTCATCAATGCGCTCTAGCGTTTCAGCATTAAATACGTTGATCTCGCCGATGAAGCGTGCCACGAATAGGTTTTTCGGCTCTTCATAAATCTCACGTGGAGAACCATCTTGTTCAATTTTCCCGTCACGCATAACAATGATGCGATCAGACATTGATAGTGCCTCTTCCTGATCGTGCGTTACGAAGATAAAGGTGATACCAAGCTGACGTTGCAGTTGTTTTAATTCCATCTGCATTTGCTTGCGTAATTTGTAGTCAAGTGCCGATAAAGACTCATCAAGTAACAGCACTTTAGGCTTATTCACGACAGCTCGCGCAATCGCTATACGTTGTTGTTGACCACCAGAGAGTTGGCTAGGTTTACGCTGTGCCATACTGTCTAGGCGAACCATACGTAGTGCTTCCATTACACGAGGTTCAATGTCTGCAGTAGGGACCTTTTGCATACGTAAGCCAAACGCAACATTTTCAAACACAGTCATATGCGGAAACAGAGCATAACTTTGGAATACCGTGTTAACGTGTCGCTGTTCAGCAGGAATTTGGGTGACATATTGATTATCAAGAATGATATTTCCGTTATCAGCAGTTTCGAAACCTGCAATCATTCTTAATACTGTTGTTTTACCACAGCCAGAAGGTCCAAGTATCGTTAAAAATTCACCGTGATTAACATCAAGGTTTAACCCGCCGATGATTTCCTTACCATCGAAACTTTTACTAATACCAGAAAGACGAACTACTGGTTTTCCTACTGATTTTTTTGCGTTCAACGTCTGTTTTTCTCCCACCTTGTTCTTAGGGATGCCTATGATACGGCCTGCTGCCATATGCGCTTGAGGCGCGAATCATAATCATCAAAAGAGTGAATTCAAAGTTTTTTCTTATCTTGATACAGAAAAAGTTTTGTAGGTCTTAGCTAAGATTGCTTACCATAGTCATTCGACCATGATTAAATGTATCAAATTGATTAATTATCAACCAAATAACTCATAATGCAAGATCAGTTTCGAGTTCTGATTTTGGACTAAACTGCATTGCGGTATAATGAAACGAATTTTGTGACTCAATTCAGACAGCAGAATTATTATTGCTGTCTAGGACATTTTATGAATAACGATATCGAAAAAGATTTCAACCTAGGCGGAAGCGTAGAACGCGCTCTAAAAGGGGACTGTGATATTAAGGCTGGAGCAGTCCTTAAAGAAGCATGGGACTGCACAATTAAGCAATTTATCTCTTTTACACCAGCAATTGTCATTCTTCTGTTTGTACAGTTAGCTATCTTTTATATTGCATTAAAACTGCAATTAGGTGAGCCATCTATTATTTTAGATGCATTACAAAAACCTGATGGATTTACTCAAAGTATCGTTGAAGCTATTTTCGTAGCTAATTTTAGTTACGAAGTGGTCAGTGCACCCATTTTTGCAGGCGTGAGCTTAATGGCAATGAGCCATGCGGCAGGGCTAAAAACGCAGCCTAGACATATTGCCAAAGGTTTGCAGTTTACCATTCCGGTTATTTTAGCAACACTGTTTAGCTTGGTGCTACAAGGGATTGCTGGAATGATTTTTCCGCTACTTTCTCTTTACCTGTCATTGGCATTCAGTAACTCCATCTTGCTGATTTGTGAAAAGCGAGTGCCACCAATGCAATCACTGCTTTTATCATTGCGAGCGGTAAACAAAAAAATCGTACCTATCGCAATGATTTATCTTGTCGTTATGGTGATGTTCATTACTGCTGCTCTATTTTATGGCATCGGTTTCATTTTTGTATTGCCTTTCTTTTTCCATGCAAAAGGCATCATTTATCGCAATATGTTTGGAATAAAACTCAAAATAGTGGCTACAAATCAATCAGATAACAATAACTCACAGGTGTTCAATGCGTAAAATAATTTTATTAGCAACTTTCAGCCTCATTGCTGTGAGTTGTAGCGTATATTATGTACAACAAACCTCAACAGAGACTACGTATTACCATGATGTTCCTGAGTTACAAGATGCACATATTGTTGGTAAAGCTCCCAACTTTGCTGAAATAACCGATATCAGTGAGAAAAAGCACACCTTCTTCTCATTTTTAAAACCCGGCATTGCTTGGGAAAATAGACGAGTCCTACAAGAAAGAGAAAACCTTAACAATATTAAGGATAACTTCCTCGCGAATAAACTCTCTAATGACAATATAAAGCAAGCTAAAAAACTGGCAGAAAATTACGATTTGTCACTTAGTGAGCAAGGCGTAGATCAGAAATGGATAGACGA
Organism: Vibrio sp. 1180_3; assembly: GCF_029478545.1. Taxonomy (NCBI): domain Bacteria; kingdom Pseudomonadati; phylum Pseudomonadota; class Gammaproteobacteria; order Vibrionales; family Vibrionaceae; genus Vibrio; species Vibrio sp. 1180_3. Next base: position 16,661 of record NZ_SJFM01000017.1, on the reverse strand, counting down.
CATGCTTCATCGTGTTGATGTGTTGCCTGAAGCATTGGTTCTGACTCAAGCGGCTAATGAATCAGCTTGGGGGACATCTCGCTTTGCTACAGAGGGGAACAACTATTTTGGTCAGTGGTGTTACAGTGAGGGTTGTGGTCTTATTCCACTCAAACGTGGGGAAGGTATGACACATGAAGTCGCCAGCTTTAGCTCAGTACAAGAATCTATTCATCGTTATTTTATGAACGTGAATAGAAATGCCGCATACTACGATTTACGTGAAATTCGTTACGGACTTAGAGAAAACAATGCAAACCTACTTAGCGCTGATAGTGCCATGGAAATGGTCAATGGGTTACTTAAATACTCAGAACGAGGTGAAGCCTATGTTCAAGATCTTCAATCGATGATGCGCCATAACCAACAATTCTGGACAGAATAGATAATAACAATGAAAAAATTACCCTTAACTCTACTTACGACTTTGGTGTTTAGCGCTAGTGTTTCATTTCCGATTCAAGCACAAGAATATATGTTTACGTACTCTAAACTGTTTTCTCAGTTGAAGAACAACGTGAAAGATGATTATAAAGATGTCAAAGTCGGTTTCTTTTTCGTCAACGCGCAAACCAAAAAACTCTGCCCAATAGAAAAAGCGTGGATGGAAAAAGAAAAGCATTACGAGGAACTTAGTACCAGCATTAACCATGAGCTTTTATTGCCCTTAGATGACAATTTACGCCAAGCCAATCCTTTGATCTTTGTTGATACTCCACAGGATATGCGTTGTGATTTTTCAACTGTAGTAATGACTAAAACGCCTTTTGAAGGGCAGGTAAGTTATGAGCAAGTGGCTACATTGCTCCCTCAAATGCAAAGCTTACTTGAAGAGCTCGGCGGGATGTTTGCCAGTTGGTTTACACCGGATGTATCAGGTGTAACACTTGAATTCGCTAATAATCTTGACTCAAATATTGTGCTGAGCAACGGTCAAACCATTGCGATAAAAAACGGTAAAGCTCAAGTAGCGGTAGAACAAATCGGTAATGGTGGCTACATGCAGCTACCAGAACAAACCGTCCGAGTTTTGCCTTACCTTCCCAACGCTAAGAAGTAAAATCAATACAGGGCTGCTAATAAGCAGCCCTGTACGGCAACGTTCTATTCTTTAGTCGATTTCTCAGAGATTAGTCACATCGAGTTTTAAGTTTGGATCAAACTCCATGACTCGGTCTTCGTCATTAATTACAGGAATTGGCATTTCTTCTTTATCAAAACCAATATCACCACCATTGATAACACCCGAATCTCGATTTATCGATTTAAAATCAAACAAGTTGTAATCGGCTAGGTGACTTGGCACGACATTTTGCATCGCACTAAACATGGTTTCAATACGACCAGGGAACTGTTTATCCCAACCATTCAACATTTGCTTGATGTTTTGACGCTGCATGTTCGGTTGAGAACCACATAAATTACAAGGGATGATTGGGTAATCACGCATTGCAGCATATTTGATGATGTCTTTCTCACGACAGTAGGCAAGCGGACGAATCACCACATGCTCACCGTTATCTGACACTAGCTTTGGTGGCATGCCTTTAATCTTACCGCCGTAAAACATATTCAAAAACAGGGTTTCAAGAATGTCATCACGATGATGGCCTAGAGCTATCTTGGTTGCGCCAATTTCTTTAGCGGTGCGATACAAAATTCCACGACGCAAACGAGAACAAAGCGAACATGTCGTTTTCCCCTCTGGTATTTTATCTTGAACGATCGAATAGGTATCTTCTTCAACAATTTTGTACTCAACACCGAGTTTGTCTAAGTATTCAGGCAAAATATGTTCTGGAAATCCTGGCTGTTTTTGATCCAAGTTCACAGCAACAAGTTCAAAGGAGACAGGAGCACTTTTTTGAAGGCTCATCAGAATCTCAAGCATGGTAAAGCTATCTTTGCCTCCAGAGAGACATACCATGATGCGGTCACCATCTTCGATCATATTGAAATCAGCAATTGCCTGACCAGTATTACGACGAATACGCTTCTGAAGTTTATTGAAATTGTATTGTTGAGCCTTAGTGCGCTCTTGAGTTTGCTCTGTCATCAGCTTGTTGTCTTTTAATCTCAAAACAAAATGAAGTGCGTATGATACGGATAAATAGCTCAGATGCTAGTTCTAACAAACAGAGAATGTAAAAAATCCCCTTTACCTTAGCAAAGGGGAGCAGATAGTTGATGATTAATGAGCCTAAATTGCAGTTTTAGGATCTAATGGGCTGACATAACCGTTAGGTTTTAGCGCTAAAACATCACAATTGATTTTATCTATCACTTGCTCAGCGGTGTTGCCAATAAACACCGCTGACAAACCAGTACGTCCAGTGGTTCCTAGAATAACCATCGCTGCATTCAATTTTTCTGCTGACTGAGGGATGACATCTTCGGGTAAACCTTGTTCAACCAGAGTTTGGGATTCATCAATACCGTGTTTTTGTCTCAACGCTTTCATCGATGTTAAGTGATGCCCACGAACGGCATCGCTGTAAGTTGTTGGGTCAAACTCTGGTAATTCAATAGTAATGTTAGCTGGCGTGACTGGGTATGAATTGACAAGGTAAGGTGTCGCCCCCAAACGAGCGGTCAAACTTTTAAGTTGTTCGACCATGCAGTCATTCAGATCTAAATGGGTTGGGTTTTCAGACCCCACATGAACTGATGCGATAATATTGGCATTTTCCGGCCAATCTGCATTTTTTACCAGCAGGACAGGGGTTGGACATTTGCGTAAAAGATGCCAATCCGTCGGAGTAAAAATGACCGATTCCAAAATATCATGCTTGCGCGTGCTTTTGATCAATATGTCATGCTCACCAGCAAACACTTCAGCAATGATTGCTTCATAAGGGCGGTTATGCCAGACAACTTTAACATCAAATTGAACGGACTCATCAATATAAGGTCCTGCCACATTCTTCATCCACTGCTCTCGTTGGTGAATCACACCACGACGCATCGCATCACGCTCATCGAGAGAGAGCATGGAGGTCATATCATAGGAGAAATCATATATTGATAGGAAAAAAGTAATGTGGCTAGTAGAGGAGCTCTGTTTGGCCAGTTGCATCGCTCTAGCAAGGGCTGGTTGCTCGTCATGATTAATGTCGGCAACAACTAAAATTTTGCTGTAAATACTCATAACAACTCCTTAAGTGTGGAGAAGGGTGTTAATGTTACTTTAGCTTATAACAGACGAGAGTTTTAGCAAATACATTGGGATTTTAGTAGAAGTATGATGTAGCTCATTTAAGGGCTACATCATTGAAGTTACTTAGTTTCTTTCGATACGCCAGCGAGATCCATCAATGCATCATGATCAAGGATAGTAATGTATTTTCCTTTCACACTCAGAATCTCTGATTTTTGGAAGCGGCCTAGCAAACGGCTGATCGTTTCAACGGTTAAGCCAAGGTAATTACCAATATCACCGCGTGTCATAGTCAAACGAAACTCTCTCGGGCTAAAACCACGTTGAGAGAAGCGGGTAGAGAGGTTGTATAGAAAAGCAGCAAGCCTCTCTTCAGCATTCTTCTTTGAAAGCAGAAGAATCATCTCTTGATCACCTTTAATCTCATTACTCATCAAACGCATAATTTGCTGACGTAATTTTGGCATCTTGCCAGAAAGGTCATCGAGAATCTCATATGGAATTTCACACACCATAGAGGTTTCTAGTGCTTGTGCAAAGCTTGGGTGCAAGTCTTCAGTAATGGCATCAAAACCAACCAGATCACCAGCTAAATGGAATGCGGTAATTTGCTCATCACCTTGTTCTGTGATGGTATAGCTTTTGATTGTACCCGAACGAATAGCATAGAGAGACTTAAGGTCATCACCGGCTTTAAACAGTTCTTGTCCTTTTTGGATCGGTTTCTTGCGCTCAATAATTTGATCAAGCTGATCAAGTTCAGATTCATTGAGTGTAAAGGGAATACAAAGCTGGCTAATACTGCAATCTTGACAGTGAATTGCACAACCACCAGATTGAATGCGCTTTGCCGCAGGCTTTTCAGAAATCATAACAACCTTTCACTATTTGATATACATCAATATTTTAGCATTCCTTAACCCTAAAGGATAGTTAAAAAAGCCGCATATAATCAGTCATCTACCATGTAGATGATAAAATACTCACTGCACCATATGCCGTATATAGGCCGTAAGATATGATAAAAATCGCAGCAAAATGACGAAATATTGTAGATTGTTGAATTTTTTCTAATTGATGGGCTCCGTAACCTACCAGCAGCATGGCGGGCAGCGTTCCTAGGCCGAAAGCCCCCATGACAAAAGCACCAGATAGCGCACCACCTGAAACTACAGACCAAGTGAGAACTGAATAGACGAGGCCGCAAGGTAGCCATCCCCAGATGAATCCAAAAGGCACGGCATACCACGACTTTTTAAGAGGTAATAGTGATTTACCAAGAGGAGAAATTATACGCCATAGTTGCTGGCCCATTTTTTCAAGCTTTAATAGTCCAAACCACCACCGACCAACATACAGGCCGAGCACAATCATTAAACAAGCTGCAATCAATCTTAACCAAACCAAGGAATGATTAAGCATCGATAGCTCAGACATAGAGGCAGCAAGGCCGCCTAATAAACCACCGATTAACATGTAGCTAACGATACGCCCACAATTGTAGAACAGAAGCAGCACTGGAAGACGAACGTTTTTAGTTTGTCCAAGGGTTAGCAGCGATGCAATACCGCCACACATTCCCATGCAGTGACCCGCACCAAGCAAACCAATCACAAATGCACCAATCCAATCAGGCGTCATTTTTTTCTTCTTTTGAGGTTAGTTTTTCATCCTCGTCAAATAAGATATTGTGGCCTTGACGCTCTAAATCTTCGAACTGCTCACTTTTGACTGCCCATAGAAAAATGGCAACAGCAACCGTTACAAGTACGATAGCAATGGGGATTAGTATATAAAGACTTTCCATTTACTTACCTTGATTCTTTAATAGCCGCAACGAGTTAGAAACAACGATAATAGAACTCGCTGACATGCCAACAACGGCAATATAAGGTGCAACAAGTCCAGATACCGCTAGCGGCAAAATCACTAAATTATAACCCAATGACCAAGCTAAATTTTCTCGGATGATTTTGCGTGCTTTGATAGCCAAAACCCTAGCTTCCAGCAATTTATCTAACTTATCACCGAGCAGAACCATATCGGCTGATGCTTTAGCGACATCGGTACCACCGCCCATAGCAACAGATAAATGAGCCCCTGCGAGTGTCGGTGCATCATTAATACCATCACCCACCATCATCGAAACATCACTGCTTGGTAGCGACTTTAAGTAGTTCAATTTATCTTCAGGTTTTGCACCGGAGACGACAGTATCAATGTTCATCTCTGAGGCGACATGGTTTGCATTTAACTCTGAATCACCCGTTAATAACGTTATCTTTATCCCTTCGTTATGAAAACGGTCGATAAATGCCTTGGCTTCTCGGCGAATAGGGTCTCGATAGGTAAAAGTAGCAATATGCTGGCCACCGAGTGACAGATAGATGCTGTTTGGCTGTTGGTTGGTCGTATTTCCCAATACATACTCTGCACTGCCAATACAAATAACTTTATCTTGGTAGCGACCTTCAATACCTGAACCAATGATATTTTGAACATCATCGACCGAATACTGCTCATCGCTATAACTTCGGAAAGCACGTGCGATGGGGTGGTTGGCATGTTTTTCTAATGATGCCGCTAGCGCTAAACATGTATTTTTATCAATATCGCCAGCAACCTCAACACCGCTGATTTCGATATCACCATGGGTTAATGTCCCCGTTTTATCGATAACCAAATGATTCACTTTGCAAAGCGTTTCGAACACGTGACTTTTACGCAGCAAAATACCAAAATCACCCATTCGAGATGTCGCACAGGTTATTGCCGTCGGGGTGGCAAGGGATAGGGCACATGGGCAGGTGGCCACTAAAACGGCTAACATAATCCAAAACGCGTCTTCCGGCTTGGTTTGATGCCAGTACAACCAAGTACCCGCTGCGATTACTAGCAAAATGGCCACAAAGTATCGTGCCACTACATCAGCAATCTCGGCAATTTTAGGCTTCGACATCTGTGCTTCATCTTGCAGTCTCACTATTTTGGAGATAACGGAGTCTTTTTTAGACGCTGTGACTTCTAGTTCAAACGATTCATCACCGTTTAATGTACCAGCAAAAACTGCATCGCCTGCTTTCTTAACAACAGGGACAGATTCTCCAGTGAGCATCGCTTCATTGATATGAATGCGACCAGCTAAGACAACACCATCGGCCGGAACGTGCTCTCCTGGTAACACTCTGATTTTGTCACCAAGTTTTAAGGTTTTAACAGGAACCTGTTCACCCTCAAGTGTATTGGCAATAGCTGGTATGAGCTTAAGCAAGTTTCCACTTGCAGCGGCAGCTTTTCTACGAGCTCTCATTTCCAAAAAGCGGCCAACCAACAAAAAGAAGGTGAACATTGAAATCGATTCAAAAAACACTTCTCCTTTTTCTGTTACGGTCGCAACCAAACTCGCCACATAAGCAAAAATTAATGCAATAGAAACCGGAACATCCATTCCAAGAGTTCGGCCTCTAAGACTGCGCCATGCATTTAAATAAAAGGGCAGTGCAGAATAGAGCAATACAGGTGTTGCAAAGATCAAACTTACCCAACGAAAATAATTACGGAATTCGGAGTCAAGATCACCAAACACTTCAAGGTACAGAGCGACAGCCAACATCATCACTTGCATTGTTGCCAAGCCTGCAATACCTAAGCGATATAAGTATTGTTTCATTGAGCGATGATACTCAGCTTCATGAGCATCCGCTTCAAACGGGGCAGCTTTGTAGCCTAACTGATGGATAACAGAAAGAAGTTCACTGAGACGTGTTTGTGTTTTGTCCCAACTTAATAATGCTCGGTTAGTTGTGGTATTAACACGGATAGAGAGCACACCATTTTTGTTTGATAGCTGTTTCTCAATTAACCAAGCACAAGCGGCGCAAGAAACGCCATCAAGCGACAAAGTGACCTCCGAGGTGCCGTCATGGTTGTGCACAAACTCTGACTGCACGTCATCATTGTCATAATGAATTAAGGCTTTAAGTTGTTCAGGAACAAGATCAACTTTATCCGCTTTAGTGGTGCGGTACTGATAGTAGGAAACAAGACCGCTATCAATAATAGTTTGAGCGACGCTTTCACATCCAGGACAACACATGTCCCTTTCTTCACCTAAAATTTCAACTTTATAATCCGTGTTGGCTGGTACATCTTCACCACAGTGGTAACACGCTTTGCACATAATTTTAATTCATTAATTGAGTTGAAGTAGCGACAGGGAAAGTAACACGACCTTGAATTAACCACTCAGCATCATGCGGTGTTAACTCAATAAACCAAGGTCCTTGCAGCGGTGAAGGAAGGGTAATACGGTAAGTACCTTGAGCGTCAGATGTCACTAACTGAGTAAAATCACGGTCAGGCAATGTACGGTGAGCAAACATCATTTTAATTGCTGGGTAATGGTCAAGCTTACCCTTGTTAAATTTGAAAACGATATCGTTACCTTCAGAATAAATCTCAGAGCTTAAGTGGAGTGCTTTTGCTTCGTTGATTTTCGAAAGGTCGATATTAATGCCTTTACCTTTTTTATAGTAATCCTCAGTGACTAATGACACTGAATTCTGAGAAAAAACGATCACCGTCGCAATTGTCCATACCACAACAGTCAGTGGCAGAATAATCAGGAACCACGGCCAAAATTGTTTATACCAAGGCTTTACCATAAAAAAGTTCTCAACAACAAAATAAAGAAGGCTAATAAAATAAAGGAAAGACAGCCCCTTAGAAAGGGGCTGTTATTGAAATGTTACTTATTATCAGTGTTACTCAAGCTCCAAACGTAAGCTGCAACAAGTTGAACTTTGTCTTCACCTAAGATATCAATCCAAGCAGGCATAACACCAGAGCGGCCATACATAACAGTTTGAGTCACATCTGCACGTGAATCACCAAACAACCAATATTGGTCTGTTAAATCTGGTGCACCTACCGCTGGGTTACCTTTACCATCTGTACCATGACAAGCAGCACAAACAACAAAGCGCGCTTTACCCGCTTCGGCTTCTCTTGCATTCACAGAACGACCAGAAAGGCTAAGCGCATAGCTGACCACTTCTTTAACACCTTGTTCGCCAAGCGCATCTTTCCACGCAGGCATTTGACCAATACGCCCATGCCTGATGGTGGTAACAATCGCTTCCGGTTCTCCGCCATACAACCACGCGTTATCCGTTAAATTAGGGAAACCACGCTGACCACGAGCATCTGAGCCGTGACATTGCGAACAGTTTTGAAGAAACAAACGTTGACCAACCTTCAATGCATCAGAATCGGCTGCTATTTCAGGAATAGGGCGTAATTCAGAATCACCATTGTAAGCTAAGCGTTTGAATGCCTCGCCAAAGTAGGTATCTGCATCGTCTAGCTCTTTAGCGTATTGCACGAGAACTTTGTTTTGCTGTGATGCTTCAATCGATGCTTTTGATTCTTCAAGAGAGCGAACCTTTTGGTCTGAACTCTGCCAACCAAGCACACCTTTAAAGTTGCCAAGGCCAGGGTAAAGCGTTAGATATACTGCTGCGAAAACAAAAGTACTCACAAACAGATATGTCCACCACTTTGGCAACGGGTTGTTTAGCTCACGAATGCCGTCGTATTCGTGCCCCATGTCAGAACCCTCTTCGACACCCATTTTATCTTTTAGGCACCAAACAAGAACAATTGCACAGCCAAGTAATGTACCAACGGTAATTACGATGATCCAAAGACTCCAAAATGTAGTCATTACTTAGTCACTCCTTGTTCTTTAGAGGTTTTTGGTGGTTCATCAGCAAAAATTAGGTTGGCATCCTCGTCAAAACGAGCTTTACGGTTTTTACCGTAGGCCCACCAAACCACACCAATAAAGCACACAAACAACACTATGGTCCAAATACTGTGAATAGTACCGATATCCATAATTCCTCCTTACTTCATTGCGTGACCAAGAGATTGAAGATAAGAAATGATTGCATCCATTTCAGTTTTACCTTCTACATCTTTCGCCGCATTCGCGATTTGTTCATCCGTGTATGGGACACCAAACTGGTTACGGAACAGTTCAAGCTTGCTCTGCGTTAACTCGCCGTCTAAGACGTTCTTCGCTAACCAAGGGAAACCGGGCATGTTTGATTCAGGCACGAGCTCACGAGGATCCATTAAGTGAACACGATGCCATTCATCAGAGTAACGACCACCAACACGAGCCAAATCTGGACCAGTACGCTTAGAACCCCATAAGAATGGATGTTCCCATACACTTTCACCAGCAACCGAATAGTGACCATATCGCTCAGTTTCAGAACGGAATGGACGAATCATTTGGCTATGGCAAACGTTACAACCTTCACGGATATAGATATCGCGACCTTCAAGTTGTAAGGCAGTATAAGGCTTAAGGTTTTCTACTGGTTCAGTTGTTTGCTTTTGGAAAATCAATGGTGTGATTTCAACTAAAGCACCCCAACTGATCGCGAAAATGATAAAGATAGCCAACAAACCAACATTGCGTTCAATGATCTCATGGCGATTTTTAGAATTAGAACTCATTCTTTCAATCTCCTTATGCCGGTTGCGGAATAGCTTTTAAGCTATCGTTAGGTGCGCTGATTGTCTTATACGTGTTGTAAGCCATTAGGAACATACCTGATAAGAAGATAAATCCACCAATGAATCGAACAGTATAGAACGGGTAAGAGGCTTGTACTGACTCAACAAAGCTATACGTCAACGTGCCATCAGAGTTAACCGCGCGCCACATTAGACCTTGCATTACACCTGAGATCCACATTGCTACGATGTAAAGAACTGTACCGATAGTAGCTAACCAGAAGTGAGCATTGATTAGACTTACCGAATACATGCGTTCTTGATTAAATAGGCGAGGGATCAAATGATAAACCGAACCGATAGAAACCATCGCAACCCAACCTAACGCACCGGAGTGAACGTGACCAATGGTCCAATCAGTGTAATGCGATAATGCATTGACTGTCTTAATTGACATCATTGGACCTTCGAAAGTCGACATACCGTAGAAAGAGAGTGACACGATTAAAAATCGTAAAATAGGGTCATAACGGAGTTTATGCCATGCACCTGACAAGGTCATAATACCGTTGATCATCCCACCCCAAGATGGCGCAAATAGCACCAGTGACATCACCATACCCAGAGACTGAGTCCAATCCGGTAGAGCCGTGTAATGCAAATGGTGTGGACCTGCCCAGATATAGAGTGAGATTAAAGCCCAGAAGTGGACGATTGATAAACGGTATGAGTAAACAGGGCGTTCAGCTTGCTTAGGTACGAAATAGTACATCATACCTAGGAAACCAGCCGTCAGTAGGAAACCTACTGCGTTGTGGCCGTACCACCACTGGACCATTGCATCCACCGCACCTGAATAAATCGAATATGATTTACCCATAGAGACAGGAATAGCCATGCTATTTACAATATGCAAAACAGCAACAGTGAGGATAAAGGCACCGAAGAACCAGTTTGCAACATAGATGTGCGAAGTCTTACGCTTGACTAATGTTCCAAAGAACACGACAGCATAAGAAACCCATACTAGTGCAATGGCAATATCAATAGGCCACTCTAATTCAGCATATTCCTTGCCCGAGGTATACCCAAGAGGCAATGTTATCGCTGCAGATACAATGATTGCTTGCCATCCCCAGAAGGTAAATGGAACAAGAGGACCACCAAATAAACGAGTTTGACAGGTACGCTGAACAACATAATAAGATGTTGCAAATAGGGCACTTGTACCAAACGCAAAAATAACCGCATTAGTATGCAGAGGACGTAAGCGACTGTACGTCAACCACGGCGTATCAAAGTTTAGCTGTGGCCAAACTAATTGAGCGGCAATCAAAACACCAACAGCCATACCAACAATTCCCCAGAGAATAGTCACTAGGGTAAACTGACGGACGACTGTATAGTTATAGTTTTGTTCAAGCTGCTTTTCTTGGCTCATTTGCATGCTTCCAATTTCTAATTAACTACACTTTACTTCCAACACGACACTTGTCGTAATGCCCCCCAAATCCACAATAGAAATAGAGTTTTATCAAAACGTTATTAACTATTGCTGACTTTAAAAAAAAGTGGCATTTTCAACACGCAACTATACTGCAATTAACAATTCAATGACAGAGTAGTAACCTTACGGTTGGTCTGGATTAGCTCTTTTATTTCAAAACTTTGAAGTTTGTTACACGAGGAACACACAATAATGGCTGCAGAAAAGCTTACAAAACACAGGCTTGCTCAAATAACCATCACACTAATTATTCTTGTGGGCGCCTTCATATGGCGTACTCTTTCCTATAACAATCTCGAACAAAAAACTTGCAACCCACACCCCAATTGTTCCGTATTTGTAAATGGTGAGAAAATTACCATCGTAAAAAGTGCTGACAACCCATTGCAGCTTGTTTTGTCGCCGTTTTCATCTGAGGTTTATATACAAACAAATGGCATAATTACGCACAATGCTGACTATTGGCTAATTCAACCAAACTCGTTAAATAGTCCCATCAAATTCAGCATAATCGAAAAGTAAATGTAGTTTTCTTGTAATAAAACGAATGGAATACGAGACAAGCATTAAAGAGTTCAACTTATCATTTTATACAAATCTCAATATAAAGTATAAATAGCTCAGGACAGGACTACATACATATGCAGTATGCGGCTTATTACCAAAACAACTCAAAAAACAGATCCTCTTCAAGCAATTGAAGAATTATTATTATCTGTAGAAAAAGATAACTTATCGAGTATCGTTTGTTACTACACAGAAGATTACTCAGCCAACCTTTTGTCATCAGAATTTGCGAAACATCTACCTCAAACTCCAATTATTGGATGCTCTTCCTGCCGAGGAGTCATGACAGAGTATGGCTTCATTGAGGGGCCTGTGATTGGCGTGATATTAATTTACGATAGTAGTTTTAGCGCATTTGGTACTGGTTTTGCCGATTTGGCAAATCCGAAAGATATCAAAACTACAGTCAACCAAGTATTAGATCACGCGTTGGTTAATGCCAACCGAATAGGCGAGGTTCCTAGTTTAATTGTTTTGCATTCAACACCTGGGCATGAAGAACGTTTAATTCAATCTATTGACAATAAATTCGGAACACAGATCCCCATTATTGGTGGCTCAGCCGCAGATAATCAGATTGAAGGGAATTGGTCTATTTTCACTGAGGCTGGCGCAACGAAAGATGGTTTTGCCGTTCAGCTTTTCTTTCCGTCAAAGCCTTTAAACACAGGCTTTAGTGCCGGTTATTCACCAACCGAGTTTTCTGGAATAGTGACTAAGGCTAGTGGGCGTTATATTTTAGAAATAGACAACGAACCCGCTAAAAGACTATATAAAGAGTGGGTTAGTGATCATTCTAGCGTGAACATATGCGAGCAGTACATTTTTGAACATGTAACACGTTTTCCATTGGGTCGGATTGCTGGCAGCTTGTACCAACAGCCTTACTACAAACTATCGCATCCAGTTAGGATGACTAGAAGTGGCGCGTTAGAGCTTTTTACGGATATTACGGAAGGTGATGAAGTTACATTAATGACCGGTTCAAGAGATCAGCTTATTACTCGAGCCTCAAGGGTTTTCAAACAAGTAAATACTGGGAACTATCACGATACCGCTATTTTAGGTGCCATTGCGATTTTTTGCGCAGGTTCAATGCTTACTCTCGGATCAGATATCACTAAAGTTCATGAGCAAATCAAAGCACAAATTGGTGACTATCCTTTTATTTGCCCATTTACTTTTGGTGAACAAGGAAGATTCATTGGTGGTGAAAATGCGCATGGAAACTTGATGATTTCATCGGTCATATTTTACGACTTGGAGTGAAGATGAGCACTACATTGCTTGAGCAACTCAATGAAACTTTACTTGAATTGCAACAGAGCCAAGAGCGAGAACAAATACTCGCTGAAGAGAACAAAGTCATTCTTGCTTCACTTTCTGCATTCAGTAAAGCAGAGAATAAGTATCAAATTTTTGAAGAGCTGCAAAAAGTTCTGAGCCACTACATCGATTACGATGACTTTATCGTCATATCAAAAAGTAAAGATTCGAATCAATTTATTACGTTACTTTCCTCTAATCCTCTGTTTATGCAAAAGCAATGGCTCAATGGGGTTAAGTTCCAAAGGGTTTTAAACGGTGAGTGCATTATATTATTTGAACCCAATCAACAAGACGAATTTCAGAGCCTAGTCCCTAAGCTAAAAAATCAAATTCAGTCAGCATTGATCACTGGTATACAAGCGCAAACTAGTGATTCAGTAATGTTACTATTAGGTGCTCAAAAAGGGCAATTTAGCTTAGAAAAAAAAGCCACATTAATGAGGTTTAGACCTTTATTAGAAAGGGCGATTAGTGATATTGAGCATAAAGATGGACTGCAGAAACTGGTTGAATTAAAAACACGAGAGTTATCCATTGCTCAACAATTGGCAGAACAGGCTAATCAATCAAAATCGCAATTTTTAGCAATGATGAGTCATGAGCTTCGTACACCACTTAATTCCGTTCTAGGACTTATCGACATCCTTCGCGATGACTGCGCGACCAAACATGTAGAACTGCTGGGACAAATGGAAACCTCGGCCGAGCTATTACTCGTCATCATCAATGATATTTTAGACTTAAGCAAGATAGAAGCGGGTCATTTCGAGTTACAACGTAACTGGCAATTAATTGGCGACAAGTTAACTAGCACGATGAATTACCATAGAAATGCAGCACTAAACAAAAATATTGAATTTCATGTATCAAGTAAAGTCTGCCACCGACATCAATACCTTATAGATACAGTCAGGCTCTCACAAATTTTATTCAACGTGGTTGGTAATGCCATCAAGTTTACTCATAGCGGCGGTGTAAACGTACACCTGAAAACCACCAAAAATCATACTTTACAAATTATTGTAACCGACACGGGGATTGGTATTGATCAAAGCCGCCAAGAGCTTCTTTTCTCGCCATTCATTCAAGCTGATAGTTCAATCACAAGAAATTATGGTGGTACTGGGCTTGGGCTTGCAATAACCAAACATTTAGTTGAACTCATGGGCGGCAAGATAACCGTCAGCAGCGCCATTGGCCAAGGAAGCACTTTTTCAATCTCGATTCCCTTGGAAGCAAAGTCTACAGAAGAGCAGAAAGCCACCTTACCAATAAAAGATTACCGAAGCTCAAATCAAAAGACATCGCATATCTTAGTTGTTGAAGATACTAAAACAAACCAGATGGTAATCAAACTATTGCTAGAAAGGATGAGTTACAAGGTAACAATAGTCAATAATGGGCAAGAAGCCGTCGAGTATGTTAGAAAGCATAGCCGCACGATTGATTTAATATTAATGGATATATCGATGCCAGTAATGGATGGCCTTGCTGCGACAATCAAAATCAGACAACAGCAGGTTCAAGTACCAATCATCGCACTGACGGCACACGCAATGACACAAGACAAAGAGCAATGTTTACAAGCCGGAATGAATGATTTTGTTGCGAAACCAATACGCAGTAAAGAGATTCAAAAAGTATTGTGTGCGTATCTGACATAGTCTAATAACCATATAGTTAAAAACTGTAACTATATGGTTATTAGGTATTTTATGGTAAATCACAGTTATGTTTAATAGAAAAAAGAGATGACACCGAAGGGGTAATAAAGACACGTACATTGAATCCAATACACCTTAATTTAACATAATATACATAATGCGCACTGTAGTTGTAGATGCAATTTAGTAATGTCCGGTTTGAGCAATTTTAAAATGTCCTCTTATGCTTATGCACACGCTGAGCTTCGAGGACCTCAACCGATGCTAATTCCTATGAGTGACCGAGACATTAATCGTTTTAAAGTGCTGCAAGATGTTCGTGAACGCCGCCTTCGTCAAATTGATGCAGCCGACATACTCAACATAAGCCCTCGACAAGTCCGACGTTTATTGAGTCAGTTAAGCCAATATGGGGCTTCCTCCTTAGCTCATGGGTCACGTGGCCGACCTAGCAACCGACGTTATCCTGATGCTTTTCGGGCTGAGGTTCTGAACATCATACGCGCTCAATACGCTGATTTCTCGCCAACATTTGCTTGTGAGAAGCTGACGGAACAACACAACCTGCTCCTGTCTGTCGAGACACTGCGTCAGTGGATGATCGCCGATGGTCTCTGGGTGCCACATTCGCAACGCCAGCCTCGTGTTTACCAACCTCGTTATCGTCGTGACTGTTTAGGTGAACTGGTTCAGATTGATGGCTCACACCACGATTGGTTTGAAGGTCGCAGCCCTAAGTGCTGTCTCTTGGTTTACATCGATGATGCCATAGGACGTTTGATGAACCTACGCTTCAGCGATACAGAGTCTGCCTTTGATTACATGGTAGCCACGCGTGAATATCTGGATCAACATGGCAAGCCTGTGGCTTTTTACAGCGATAAACACTCGATATTTCGAGTCAACCAAGAGCATCTAAAAAAGTGGGATTAACTCAATTTGGTCGTATTCTCGATGAGCTCGGGATTGAACTGATTTGTGCGAACAGCTCTCAAGCCAAGGGCCGTGTTGAGCGAGCGAATAAAACGCTACAAGACCGATTAATCAAGGAGATGCGTCTACAAGGCATCAATACCATTGAAGAAGCGAACGCATGGCTGCCCTACTTTATTGAGGATTTTAACCGCCGCTTTGCGAAGCCCGCCAATTACCCTAAAGATCTTCACCGTCCGGTTCGAGAAAGCCTGGATGAGCTGGATGATACTTTTGCTTGGCAGACCACGCGTAAACTCTCGAAGTCGTTGACATTTCAATATGACAAAATGCTTTATCTGATTGAAGATACGGAGAAAAACAGCCGCCTTGTCAATGAAGTAGTCAAAATCCTCGACTATCCAGATGGTCGAATTTCCGTCCAGTATGGCGAGAGAAAGTTAAGTTTCAGAACCTTCGATAAGCTGGCTAAAGTGGACCAAACTCAAGTCGTCGATAACAAAAGACTGGGTAAGGTCCTTCAGTTTGCCTAAGAGAAGCAGGAAAAATTTGATAAAGCCCAGCTCAGGGAAAGAAGCCAAAGCGCGCCTAAACGAA
Organism: Vibrio sp. 1180_3; assembly: GCF_029478545.1. NCBI lineage: Bacteria > Pseudomonadati > Pseudomonadota > Gammaproteobacteria > Vibrionales > Vibrionaceae > Vibrio > Vibrio sp. 1180_3. The sequence continues at coordinate 340 of NZ_SJFM01000017.1, read as the reverse complement.
CGGCTCAGAAGCGCGCACTGGCTCAATTAAGGGTATATTGCTCATTTCCAACTAAAATTTAGTGTGGATTAAGTAAATTCTCTCCTTCTTTACTTAAAGCAGCGAAGTTTTTTTCACCATTTGGTAGGCTAGCTAAAGCATAAAGAGTACGTGCGGTTCTACCATTGCCATCACCAAATGGATGGTAACTAATCACAGCTAAAAACAAAGTATCTGATCTGCTCCAGCAAGACTGGACACCACATTAAGCGACATTTTGCTGTTCAAAGTTAACAGGGCTTAGATACCCAAGAGCACTGTGCCTTCTCGTCCGATTATAATCAACCTCTATGTACTCGAA